>CANQCX010000120.1 GCA_947591115.1 uncultured Lachnospiraceae bacterium
ATCAAGATGGACAACAAGCTGGTCATCATTCTGGACTTTGAATCCATTGTTTCTTCCATCAGTCCGGAAACCGGACTCCGCGTCAACGACATTGACAACATGGTTGAGCGCGACCGGAGCGAGTCGCCGATTCTGATCGCGGAGGATTCGCCGCTTTTGAGCAAGCTGATCACAGACTGCCTGAAGAAAGCGGGATATCAGAGACTGATCGTAACGGCGAACGGACAGGAAGCATGGGATAAGCTTTGCCAGTTTAAGGCGGAGGGTTCGGTAAAAGAAAAGGTACACTGTATCATTACGGATATTGAGATGCCGCTGATGGACGGACATCGTCTGACAAAACTTGCAAAGTCGGATGATATAATTAAAGACATTCCGCTTATTATCTTCTCCTCCTTAGTAAACGAAGAAATGAGGCGAAAAGGAGAGTCGCTTGGTGCAGACGCACAGTTGACGAAACCGGAGATCGGACAGTTGGTAGATGCGATCGACAAATTGATCGACGGTTAAATAAATGATTTTGTTAAGTAAGGGATGTGGTGTTCTCATCACATCCCTTAATACCTTTTACATCATACAGGTGAGGATTAAGAATGGCTGGTAAGAAAGAATCAGAACATTATCTGGATCAATTGCTCTACTCCGTCAACGGAACGGGCGATGAAAAGACAATGGAAGAGTTTTTCCTAAAGGAACTGGAGTATGAGCTGGAATCAGACGAATACAAGGAGTTTCTGTCGGATTTTGAAATGGAGCTGGAAGAAGAAGAAAAGGGCATGATGACGGAAAAGCCGCTTCCGATACCGGAAAATGCAGCCGAAATGGCGCCGTTTCCGGAACCGGCTCCGGACGATGAGGAGATTCTAAAAGAGCCGGAGCTTTTGCCGGACGAGGGCGAGGAAAAACCGATGCCGATGCCGATTCCGGTTGAGGCGCCGGAGGAACCGGAAGCACAGCCGGAACGCGCCGGCGATTCGACGGATGCGATCTTGGATAAGGTTGCGGGCATCGTTACCGATATCGTTTCCGACGGACAGGGAGGAAAACCGCAGGAGCAGACGGCATCGGAGCCGACAGGTCAGCCGCAGGAGCAGACGGCATCGGAATTGGCAGGTCAGCCGCAGGAGCAGACGGCATCGGAATTGGCAGGTCAGCCGCAGGAGCAGGCGGCAGCGGAGCCGGCAGGTCAGCCGGAGGAGGAGCTTTCGCTTTCGGATCTGGGCGAACCGGATCTTCTGGGCAACGGAGCGGAGGATCTGCTGCAGCTTCTGGCGGGCGAGAAAGGATTGGAGGATCTGGGCGATCTGCTTTCCGAGAAAACTCCGGTTGAGCCGGAGGACGGATTAGACGAAATACAGGAATTTGCGGAGAATGAGATGCAGGAACAGGAACGGGCAGTTTCCGGCGAGGCAGATAAGACCGCTGGGAAAAAAGTAAAATTTATGGATAAACTCAAACATCTTCTGTTTGGAGACGATGAGGAGGAACCGGCGGCGTCCAAGACGACCGTATCCCAGCACAAGAGTACGGCTTCGGAGCTTTCCGAAGAAAACGAGCAGATCTTAAAAGAACTGGAAGAAGCCGAGGAAGCCGGAAAAGGAAAGAAAGACAAAAAGGGCAGGAAAGAAAAACAGAAAAAAGAAAAGAAAGAAAAACCAAAGAAGGAAAAGAAGGCAAAGAAAGAAAAGAAGAAAAAGGAGCCGAAGCCGAAAAAGCCGAAGCCTCCGAAAGAAAAAGACAACACGCCGCCGCTTCCAAAGGGACCGGTATTTTTGATCCTTCTTCTGGTCGGTTCCCTTACGGCGCTTGTTTTGCTGGGAACCTCGTTTGCAGGATATTCTTCGGGACTTGCGGAGGCAAGGACGGAATTTAACAACCGCAGATATGTGGAAGCGTACCAGCTTTTGAAGGGGTACAAGATCAAAGAGGCGGATGAGAAGTTCTTTGGACAGACCGCGATACTGGCGGCCGTATCCAGCGAATACGAATCGTATCAGGTATTTGCCAATTACGGGGAGGCGTCGATGGCGCTGGATTCACTGATCTGCGCCGCAGGACGTTATCAGTTGAATCTGGAAAAAGCGCAGCAATATGAATGTACGGCGGAGCTGGATATTCTGCGCGGCGAGATCGAAGAAGCGCTGGCGCAGTCTTACGGCATCTCCCTAGAAGAAGCGTTTGCCATTTACGATCAGCGGAACCGTACCGAGTATACGGTCATTTTACACAATAAATTAAAGGAATTGGGTTTGGAGTAACCGGATGACAGCAATTATCGACTACAATGCAGGAAATTTAAAGAGCGTGGAAAAGGCGCTTACCATGCTGGGCGAACCATGTACGATTACCGGAAACGCGGCCGAGATCCTCTCGGCGGACAAAGTAATCCTTCCGGGCGTCGGAGCGTTTAAGGATGCTATGGAGCAGCTCAGACGCGCGGAGCTGGACAAAGTAATCCGAGAGGTAATCCAAAAAGATACCCCTTTTCTGGGAATCTGTCTGGGTCTTCAGCTTTTGTTCGAGGGCAGCGAGGAAAATCAGGGCGTCGAGGGACTTCATATTCTGGACGGCAGGATTCTGCGGATTCCGGACGAGGAAGGCTTGAAGATTCCGCATATCGGCTGGAATTCTTTGGAATTTTCCAATCAGGGGCGGCTGTTTTTCGGAATCAAGGAGCAGTCCTATGTATATTTTGTCCATTCGTATTACCTCAAAGCAGCGGATGAGTCCATCGTGACAGCGAAGACCAGCTACGGGACGACCGTTATCCATGCTTCGGTGGAAAAGGGCAGCGTATTTGCCTGTCAGTTCCATCCGGAAAAGAGCAGTGCGACGGGTTTGCAGATTCTGCAGAACTTTATCAATATCAGGGGAGGAGAGGCATAATGTTTACGAAGCGGATCATCCCTTGTCTGGATGTCAATGACGGCAGGGTGGTAAAAGGCGTTCATTTTGTCAGTCTGCGGGATGCCGGAGATCCGGTGGAGATTGCCGCCGCTTATGATCAGGCGGGCGCGGACGAACTGGTTTTTCTGGATATTACGGCTTCTTCCGACCACCGCAGGACGGTTGTGGATATGGTGCGCAGGGTGGCGGAAAAGGTGTTTATTCCGTTTACCGTAGGCGGAGGAATCCGTACGGTGGAGGATTTTAAGGAGCTGCTTCGGGAAGGCGCGGACAAGATCTCCATCAATTCCTCCGCGATCAATACGCCGGAGCTGATCAGCAGCGCCGCCGACAAGTTCGGCAGCCAGTGCGTTGTTGTGGCGATCGACGCGAGGAGGCGGCAGGACGGCAGCGGCTGGAGCGTGTTTAAGAACGGCGGCAGGATCGATACCGGACTGGATGCGGTCGAATGGGCGATTCGGGCGGATCGCATGGGCGCGGGAGAGATTCTTCTGACCAGTATGGACTGCGACGGTACAAAGGCAGGCTACGATATCGAATTGACCCGAACGATCGCAGAGCAGGTTTCGATTCCGGTCATTGCTTCCGGAGGAGCCGGCACGAAAGAGCATTTTTATGAGGCGTTTGCAGACGGACATGCGGATGCGGCGCTTGCGGCGTCTTTGTTTCACTATAAAGAATTAGAGATTGCCGAATTAAAAGACTATCTGGCGAAACGGGGCGTTTCCGTTCGAAGATAAACAGGAGAACACACGATGGCAATGATCCAAAACGACTGGCTGGCGGCGGTAGAGGCGGAATTTAAAAAGCCGTATTACCGTACGCTCTATCAGTTTGTAAAAGACGAATACAGCAGAACCGTAGTCTATCCTCCGGCGGATGATATTTTTAATGCGCTGCATTTTACGCCGCTTAGCAGGGTAAAGATCCTGATCTTGGGACAGGATCCGTATCACAATGAGCATCAGGCGCATGGACTGAGCTTTTCCGTACTGCCGGACCAGAAGGATATCCCGCCGTCTCTGCAGAATATCTATCAGGAGCTGCATGATGATATCGGCTGCAGGATTCCCAATAACGGCTATTTAAAAAAATGGGCGGATCAGGGAGTGCTGCTTTTGAATACGGTTCTGACCGTAAGGGCGCATCAGGCAAATTCCCATCAGGGCAAAGGCTGGGAGCAGTTTACCGACGCGATCATTCAGGCGGTCAATGCGCAGGAGAGGCCGATCGTCTATCTCTTGTGGGGGAGGCCGGCGCAAAGCAAAATACCGATGCTGACCAACCCGAAGCATCTGATCTTAAAGGCGCCGCATCCGAGTCCGCTGTCTGCATACCGCGGCTTTTTCGGGTGCAGGCACTTTAGTCAGGCAAATGAATTTCTCATCGCAAACGGCGAAACGCCGATCGACTGGCAGATCGAGGATGTGTAGAGGACGCGCATAGAGCGCGCATAGGATGTGCAAGCGCAATCAAAGCGCGAAACGTGGTTGCTATTTGCGGGGGAGTAGTGTAAAATAAAAAACGAGAGGTTAAAAAAACAAAAGAGAGAGAGGGAGTAAATGAATGAGTGATTCAAAACAAACATTCAAACCGTATGTTCCGGCGGATAAGGTCGTACCGGAATTTACGGCAACGTCCATTATTTTGGGCATTCTTCTTGCCGTTGTATTTGGCGCGGCGAACGCATACTTAGGTCTTCGTGTCGGTATGACCGTTTCCGCCTCCATTCCGGCGGCAGTCATTTCCATGGGAGTCATCCGTTTTATCCTGCGGAAAAATTCCATTCTGGAAAACAACATGGTGTAGACCATCGGTTCTGCGGGCGAGTCTTTAGCGGCGGGCGCCATCTTTACCCTGCCGGCGTTGTTTATGTGGGCGGCGGAGGACAAATCGATCGCTTCCCCGTCGTTTTTCATGATCACGTTTATTGCCGTCTGCGGCGGCGTTCTCGGCGTGCTGTTTATGATTCCGCTGCGGACGGCGCTGATCGTAGAGGAACATGGCGTTCTTCCGTTTCCGGAGGGGCAGGCATGCGCGGAGGTGCTGCTTGCCGGAGAAGAGGGCGGCGATAAGTCCAAACTGGTATTTTCCGGTCTAGGAATCGCAGCCGTTTATAAATTTATTGCAGACGGTCTCTGCCTGTTCCCGAGTGAAGTAGACTGGACGATCGACGCTTATCCGGGTTCCGGTATCGGTATGGATGTGCTTCCTGCATTGGTCGGCGTAGGTTATATCTGCGGCGCGCGGGTTTCTTCCTACCTGCTGGGAGGCGCGGTTCTTGGCTGGTTCGTTATCATGCCGATGCTGGTGCTGATCGGCGGGGATGCGGTCATGTATCCTGCGACGGAACCGTTTAATACGCTGGATACGGGAACTTTGTGGGGCAGCTTTGTGCGCTACATCGGCGCGGGCGCCGTTGCGGCGGGCGGAATCTTAAGCCTGATCAAATCCCTGCCGCTGATCGTATCGACTTTCGCAAAAGCGATGAAAGGCTTCGGCCACGAGGGCGGCGTTTCCCGTACAGAAAAGAGCATTTCCCTTCCGGTGTCCATGATTGGCGCGCTGGTGGTTGCGATCCTGCTCTGGCTGATCCCGAGTGTTCCGGTTACGCTGCTTGCAGCGCTTATTATCGTAATCTTCGGTTTCTTCTTTGCAACGGTTTCCGCACGTATGGTAGGTCTGGTAGGCTCCTCCAATAATCCGGTTTCCGGAATGGCGATTGCAACGCTTTTGATCGCGACGGCGCTCTTAAAGGCGACAGGAAATACCGGAGCGGCAGGCATGACTACCGCGATCTGCATCGGTACGGTTATCTGTATCGTAGCGGCGATGGCGGGCGATACCTCGCAGGATCTGAAAACCGGTTATATTGTCGGTGCGACTCCGTTTTATCAGCAGATCGGAGAATTAATCGGCGCGGCGGCTTCCGGTCTTGCCATTGCCGGTGTGCTTTATCTTTTAAATTCCGCATGGGGATACGGCTCCAAACAGCTTCCGGCTCCTCAGGCGACTTTGATGAAAATGGTAGTAGAAGGCGTTATGGGCGACAGCCTGCCTTGGGGACTGGTATTTATCGGCGTATTTATTGCGATTGCGGTAGAGATCGTTGGAATTCCGGTGCTTCCGTTTGCTATCGGCCT
>CANQCX010000121.1 GCA_947591115.1 uncultured Lachnospiraceae bacterium
AAAGATTCTATCCAGCGCGGAATGCAGAAGCTGCGCGGCAGCGATCCTTCGCTTCCGGCGTATCAACTGAAAAAATAACTTTTTTTCAAAACCCGAACCAATGCATAGCCGGCATCCATCAGCGTCAGAACCAGTACCGTCAGCAGGGCGTAGCCGTACAGATATCCCGGATTTCCCATCCATGAGGCCAGCCATTCCAGCGGCGAGCCTGCCGACGGATAGCGCAAAAACATATAATTGACGTGAAATTGCACATCAAACCAATACACCGGAGGAACCGCAAACAAAAGAAACAGCAGCACTTTCCAAAGCTTTTTTATTTCGGGGACAATCCTTCCGCTGCTCAACTGGCACCCCGCATAGAGGACGATGCCCGCGTGGAACAGAAAGCCTTCTATGGTAATAAAGTGAACCGGCGGATAATAGCACCAATCCGGAAAAACAAGCGCAAGAACGGTTCCCGGAAGGCAGAGGGCGTACAAGGTCTGCCCCAGCCAGTCCCATTTCACAAAAGAATGAAGGGCGCAGAGGAAGCCGGCAATACTGCACAGATGAAGCGGAAGCTCATAAACCGTCAGTTTTCCGATAAGCGATACGTAAACCATCCTAATCAGCATCAGGGCAATCAAGGACATGCCGACTGCCCTTCCCGCCCTCTCCTGCGCGTCAGGACTCCATTTGGAATATTTTCTTAAAAAAATTACCGCCGCCGCCAAAAGCAGCGCCAGCCAGAGCATATGCGCTGCTCCAAACATCGGAAATCCCACGCCGTCCGGCAGATGATCTCCATAGGTAAAAAAATAACGCAGCCATTCCTTTCCCATAACATCCTCCATAGCAGAAAAGAAAGACAGCATCGTGGATAACAATGCTGTCTTTTGTACAAAATCTTATTTCATAACAAGATTGACGATTCTGCCCGGTACATAAATCTCTTTTACAACTGTTCCTGTCAGCTTATTCGCAATGCTCTCCTTTGCTTTGGCGATTACTTCGTCTTTCGGATCGTCTTTTCCGATCGCAAGCGTGCCTTTGGTCTTTCCGTTGATCTGTACGGCGATCTCCACAGTTGCCTCTACGGTCTTTGCCTCGTCGTATTCCGGCCATTTCTGCTGGTATACACGTCCCTCTCCGCCGATGGCCTCCCACATTTCTTCGGTAATATGCGGCGCAACCGGATTTAAAAGAAGAATCAGCGTTTTCAGCTCGTCTTTGGTAATGGCGTTCTTTTTATAAAAATCATTCAAAAGCGCCATCATTGCCGCGATCGCGGTATTGTATTTCAGATTTTCATAGTCGCTTGAGACTTTTTTAATGGTCTGATGAAGCTTTGTTTCCAGTTCTTTGGAAAAACCGGTCTCCTCCGTCATGAGATCCTGAAGCTTCCACACGCGCTCTAAGAACCGGCGGCAGCCTTTTACGCCGTCCTCCGACCATGATGCGGAAAGGTCGAACGCACCGATAAACATCTCATAGGTGCGGAGCGTATCCGCGCCGTACTCACGTACAATATCGTCCGGATTTACGACGTTTCCTCTGGACTTGCTCATTTTCTCGCCGTTTTCGCCCAGAATCATACCATGTGATGTCCGTTTCTGATACGGCTCCGGACATGGAACCACCTTCTGGTCATAGAGGAATCTGTGCCAGAACCTCGAATACAGAAGATGCAGCGTCGTATGCTCCATTCCTCCGTTGTACCAGTCTACCGGCATCCAGTATTTCAGCGCCTCCGGACTTGCAAGCGCCTCGCTGTTTTTCGGATCCGTATAACGCAGGAAATACCACGAAGAACCCGCCCACTGCGGCATGGTATCCGTTTCCCGCTTCGCCGGACCTTTGCAACAAGGACAGGTCGTATTTACCCAGTCTGTCATTGCCGCAAGCGGAGATTCTCCGTTATCGGTCGGCATATAGCTGTCCACCTCCGGAAGCAGAAGCGGCAGATCCTTTTCATCCAGCGGAACAAATCCGCATTTTTCGCAGTGTACGATCGGGATCGGTTCTCCCCAGTAACGCTGGCGGGAAAATACCCAGTCCCTTAATTTATAATTGACTTTTGCCTTTCCGATGCCTTTTTCCTCCAGAAATGCAATCATCTTTTCTTTGGCGTCTTTTACCTCCAATCCGTTCAGGAAACCGGAATTTACCAGAATTCCCGTTGCAACATCCGTAAAAGCGGCTTCGTTGATATCCACTTCTTCTCCGTCCTTTGCAACGACCTGAATGATCGGAAGGTGGAATTTCTTCGCAAACTCCCAGTCGCGCTCGTCGTGCCCCGGAACCGCCATGATAGCGCCGGTTCCATAGCTCATCAAAACATAATCGGAAACCCAGATCGGAACCTCTTTTCCGTTGACCGGATTTACCGCCGTCAGACCGTCAATTTCCACGCCGGTCTTCTCTTTGGCAAGCTCGGAACGCTCAAAATCCGATTTCCTGGACGCCTGCTCCCGATATGCCGCAATCTCGTCCCAGTTTTTGATCTCTTCTTTATACTGATCCAGATACGGATGCTCCGGAGAAACTACCATATACGTAACGCCGAAAAGCGTATCGCACCGCGTCGTATAGATCCGCAGCTTTTCCTCTTTTCCCTTTATGGCAAAATCCACTTCCGCACCGGTGGAGCGGCCAATCCAATTTTTCTGGGAAACCTTTACGCGCTCAATGTAATCGACATCGTTCAACCCTTCGATCAACTGATCCGCATACTCTGTGATCTTTAACATCCACTCGCTTTTTACCTTGCGGACGACCGGCGCGCCGCAGCGCTCGCAGACACCGTTTACGACCTCTTCGTTCGCCAGACCGACTTTGCAGGAGGTACACCAGTTGATCGGCATCTCTTTTTTATAGGCAAGTCCCGCTTGAAACAGTTTCAGGAAAATCCACTGCGTCCATTTATAATAGTCCGGATCGGTCGTATTGATCTCCCGATTCCAGTCAAACGAATATCCCAGTGCGTGAAGCTGATCCTTAAAACGCTTTACGTTATTTTCCGTTACGATCTTCGGATGAATCTTATTTTTGATCGCATAATTTTCCGTTGGAAGTCCGAAGGCATCCCATCCCATCGGATAAAGCACGTTGTACCCCTGCATTCTCCTTTTCCGCGCTACAATATCAAGCGCCGTATACGGTCTTGGATGGCCGACATGAAGTCCCTGTCCCGACGGATAAGGGAATTCTACCAGTGCATAGTATTTCGGTTTGGAGTAATCGTCGGTAGCGGCAAAGGCGTTTTCCTCATCCCATACCTTTTGCCATTTCTTTTCGACTACTTTATGGTTGTATACTTCAGACATATTGCTCTCCTTCTATCTGCATCATGATAATGCCAAAACATTCCTAATAAAGTCTACACATTGCTGCCCGTTTTGTCAAGAAAGGAGAACAGAAGAATATGTTAAATATTATTTAATAGCACAAAAAATAGCCCTGCATTTTACAGAGCTATTTTTATTGCTTGTGATAAAATGAATATTTAGCCAAACCATGAACCGTTGTAACTCTTTTGCGCTTTATTCTGCTATATTCATATATTTACCCCTTTAAACCCGATCAGCCTCTCTTTTTTACATAGATACGGCGGACCGAATATGCAAGGAACAGACATCCGGTTAGGAAAAGCGCCAAAAATCCGTTTTCCCGATCTCCCGTCTTCGGAGCCGCGGCAGCGGAAGCTGCTTCCTGAACCTCTTTGGCAGAATCATTGTTGACCAGAACATACACGCTGAAATGCGTTGTCGTAAATACCACATTGCCGTTTTCTACCACAGCGGTCATCTTCGTCATGGAATCTCCGTCTACATGGTACACATCTACATTACTCCATCCCTCCGGCAGCCGGATCGCAACTTTTACCGTACCGTCCGGCTGGACGATTTTTGTTCCGTTGAAAAGCGTAAGATCATATGCGACATATTCCGTAAACTTTTCTCCGACCGTCTTTTTTACGGCTGAATCGGTTGCGGTTACATTTTGAAACGTAAGTCTGCACTCTCCGTCAATTTCCTCCAGAAGCTCCACTTCCGTATGAGAAGAGGTTTCCTGTGGAGTTGACTCCTGTGGAGCGGTTTCCTGTGGTTCTGGCTCCTGCGGAGTTGGGTCCTGTGGAGCTGGCTCCTGCGGAGTTGGGTCCTGTGAAGCTGGCTCCTGCGGAGTTGGGTCCTGCGGAGCTGGTTCCTGCGGAGTTGGGTCCTGCGGAGTTGGCTCCTGTGGAGCTGGCTCCTGCGGAGTTGGGTCCTGTGGAGCTGGTTCCTGCGGAGTTGGGTCCTGCGGTATGTTGTCGTTTTGCTTCCTTTGCGCGTCACAAACCTGACATTTGCCGTTTTCATCGTATTGATGCTGTTCTATTACTCCTGTCTTCTGTACGCATCCCTCATTGGTGCAAAGTCTGGTATGCGTTCCGTCCCCGTTGTCCACACCACGATAATACGGCTGGTTGTTCTCGTCAAACAACGGATATTTCCGGTGTTCTTCACATCTGCTTTTTACTACCTGACCGCAGATTTCACAGATTACTTCCGTTGTGCAGTCGCCGTCATCCGTATAAACATGTTTTTCCGTAACTACAGTATTGCACACCGCACATCTTCCGGTGTGGCTGGCATCCGTAGAATTTTCCGGATCCCATTTTTCAACGATATGCGTTTTGCCGTTCGGACGTGTCTGACCGCATACGGTACATTGATCTCTGTCGCATTGATTTGGATCCTGTACAAACTCATGCTCATGCTCCGGTACTTCCAATGCCGGAACCGTATCGGTTTCCCGATATCCACAGACACTGCATACACGCTGTTTTTCTCCCTTAACGCCAATCTGAGGAGCGGTTGTCGTAATCCATTCGCCGAAGCTGTGATCCGTTTTCGGAAACAGCTCTACATCCTTCTGAATTCCGCATACTTCACATTTTTGATAGCTTCTGCCCTGCTTCATGCAGTTGGCCGGTTCGGTAATCGTCTCTGACCATTGGTGCGCATTGCCTCCGCAATCGTGTACATCCTCCACTGTAGTCTCGGCATTGCAGACAATGCATTTTCCAGCTTTATTGAACTGATGTTTTTCCTTTACGCCTGTCGGCTGCACGCATCCCTCATTGGTACAGATTCTGGTATGCGTTCCGTCTCCGTTGTCTATGCCTTCATAATACGGACTTTTGTTTTCGTCAAATAACGGATATTTATTATGGCCTCCGCTTCCCTCCTGAAGAAGCAGACCGCATTCCGGACAGAAAACCGGCGTCGTGCAGTCGCCGTCGTCCAGATATGTATGGTTTGCCCTTATGGTAGTGCCGCATTCGCTGCACGTTCCAATGTGGATGCCGTCCATATTCTGTGCCCCGAGCGCACTCCATGTTATCTTATGCTCGTTGCCGCTTGCTCTCAGATCCGTACCGCAGACACTGCACACGATCCTTGTGCAGTCTTCTTTGCTGACTACCGGCTGATGTTCCTTTTGCTGCCCTTCCTTTTTTTCCGTAAATCCGCATCTTGCGCATCTGCGGATCAGGGTGCCCTTCCGCAAGCAGGAAGGCTCATCGCCCAAAAGCGGCGTCCAGCCGTCTTCTTCTGCAGATTCCCAGATATGATTGGATGCCGGAATCGATATTGACATCTTAGCGGAGCAATTTTTGCAATGATATACTCTCCAGCTCGGCTCCGTACAGGTAGACGACTCCTGGGTTTCAACATGATCCAGATCATATTCATGCGCTTTCTTCGGAATGGTTTCATAAGTATAACTTATATGGCAATACTTGCATTCCAAAGATTTGCTTCCTAGCGAAGTGCAGGTAGCCTCACAAATGCGTACTGTGCATTCATGCGCTTCTCCTCCTCTTTTCGGGCACTGCCCGCGGCTCCATTCTAACGCTTTTTCCCATGGCGTCTGTTCGCTGTTTTCCAATGCCAGTGCATTTATGCAGGGACAGATCAAAAGCGCCACTGCCAAAAAAGCGCCCAGCCATTTCTGTACTCTCCTCTTTTTCATTATTATCCTCCTCGTATTTT
>CANQCX010000122.1 GCA_947591115.1 uncultured Lachnospiraceae bacterium
TAGGAAGAAAAGAAAGCGTATGGAAATGGAATTAAAAGAAATCCCTAAAATTGACCTGCACTGTCATTTGGACGGCTCTATGCCGCCGGAACTGGTGCAGCGTTTTTTGAAACGGCGCGGAGAGGAGATCGCGCTGGAAGAACTGAAAATGCGTCTGGAAGCGCCGATGGACTGCGCAAGCCTCGCGGAATACCTGAAACGCTTTGACCTTCCGCTGCGCTGTCTTCAAAGTTCAGAGGAATTATGGGAAGCGGCGTATGAACTGGCAAAGGGAGCGGCGCAGGAGCATGTCGTATATCTGGAAGTGCGGTTTGCCCCGTCGTTTTCCATGAAGGAGGGATTAAGCGTTTTAAAGATTCTGGAAAGCACAGAAGCAGGACTGGCGCGCGCAAGGGAGGAAACCGGAATCCGGACGGGGATTTTGGTCTGCGGGATGCGCAATCTTCCGATGGAGACGAATCTTTCCATGCTGCGTGCGGCAAGAGAGCTGTTGGGGTTTGGCGTCGTCGGCTGTGATCTTGCCGGCGATGAAAAAGCATATCCGACGGCGGAGTTTCGGGAGTTTTTTGCGGAAGCCGCGCGTCTTTTCATGCCGTTTACCATTCACTCCGGAGAATGCCAGAGTATCGAAAATGTTCGGGAGGCGTTACGGCTTGGCGCCAAAAGGCTGGGACATGGGATCGCGATGAAGGACGACAAAGAAAGCATTCGTTTTTGCAGGGAACACAGAATCGGCGTAGAATTGTGTCCGACCAGCAATCTTCAGACAAAAGCGGTGCGCAGCATGGAAGAATACCCGTTTGGCACGTTCTTTCATGAGAAGGTTCCGGTTTCTGTGAATACGGACAACCGTACGGTCAGCGCGGCAAGCAGTACGGGGGAATTCAAACTCCTGCGCGATGCCTATGGACTGACAGATGCGGATTTCAAGCGGATCTATCAGGATTCGGTGGAAATGAGTTTTGCGGATGAGGAATGCCGCCATGCGCTGTGGAAATTGGGAGAAAGCGCGTTTGCGGACGTTTAAGATCAGAATGGAAAAGAGGGAGCATAAACATGGCGATCGACCAGAAAAAGATACGGAATTTTTGCATTATTGCCCATATCGATCATGGAAAATCCACATTGGCGGATCGGATCATTGAACATACCGGAACGCTGACGAGCCGCGAAATGCAGGCGCAGGTGCTGGATAATATGGAGTTGGAGCGGGAGCGCGGGATTACCATTAAATCACAGGCGGTCCGCATTATTTATCGGGCGAAGGACGGCGAAGAGTACATTTTTAACCTGATCGATACGCCCGGACATGTGGATTTTAATTATGAAGTGTCCAGAAGCCTTGCCGCGTGCGACGGGGCCATTCTTGTTGTAGACGCGGCGCAGGGCGTAGAGGCGCAGACGCTGGCGAATGTTTATCTGGCAATGGATCACGATCTGGACGTGATGCCGGTTATCAATAAAATCGATCTGCCGAGCGCGCGTCCGGATGAGGTAATACAGGAAATTGAGGATGTGATCGGGATCGAAGCGCAGGATGCGCCGCGGATTTCCGCAAAAACCGGCTTGAATATCGAAGAAGTGTTAGAGCAGATCGTAGAGAAAATTCCGGCGCCGGCCGGAGATCCCAACGCTCCGTTAAAGGCGCTGATCTTCGACGCGATGTACGACTCCTACAAAGGGGTAATCGTTTTCTGCCGCATTATGGAGGGAACGGTCAAGGTAGGTACGCAGATCCGGATGATGGCGACAGGAGCGGAGGATCAGGTAGTGGAGGTCGGCTATTTTGGCGCAGGACAGTTTCTTCCATGTGACGAGCTATCCGCGGGAATGGTCGGATATCTTGCCGCAAGCATTAAGAATGTACGTGATACCCGCGTTGGCGATACGATAACCGAGGTGGAAAATCCATGCAAGGAAGCGCTTCCGGGGTACAAAAAAGTCAACCCGATGGTCTACTGCGGACTTTATCCGGCGGACAGCGCCAAATATCCGGATCTTCGGGATGCACTGGAAAAGCTGCAGATTAACGATGCTTCTTTGTATTATGAACCGGAAACGTCGCTGGCGCTGGGATTTGGCTTCCGATGCGGATTTTTGGGTTTGCTGCATCTGGAGATCATACAGGAGCGTCTGGAACGCGAGTTTCATCTGGATCTGGTAACAACGGCTCCGGGAGTTATTTATAAAGTGCATAAGACCAACGGGGAGGTTATCGAGCTGACCAATCCGTCCAACCTGCCGGATCCCTCCGAAATCGATTATATGGAAGAACCGTTCGTTTCTGCGGAGATCATGGTTACCAGCGAATATGTCGGCGCGATCATGAAGCTGTGTCAGGAGCGCAGGGGAATTTATGTCAGCATGGATTATATCGAAGCGACACGCGCGCTGATCAAATATGATCTGCCGCTCAATGAGATTATTTACGACTTTTTTGACGCGCTGAAATCGCGTTCCCGCGGGTACGCTTCTTTCGACTATGAGATGAAAGGTTATGTGCGCTCCGAGCTGGTCAAACTGGATATTTTGATCAATCGGGAAATGGTTGACGCGCTTTCCTTTATCGTCTTTAAGGACAGCGCCTATGACCGCGGACGCCGGATGTGCGAACGTCTGAAGGAGGAAATTCCGCGTCATCTGTTTGAGATTCCGATTCAGGCGGCGATCGGCGGAAAGGTCATTGCCCGCGAGACGGTAAAAGCGATGCGGAAGGACGTGCTTGCCAAGTGTTACGGCGGCGATATTACCCGTAAGCGCAAGCTGCTGGAAAAGCAGAAGGAGGGTAAGAAGCGGATGCGTCAGGTGGGAAGCGTCGAGATCCCGCAGGAGGCATTTATGAGCGTTCTGAAATTGGACGAGGATTAAAGCAGGGAGCAAAACGTGAAAAAGGAACTGGAACTTTATCTGCACACGCCATTTTGTGTAAAAAAATGCAGCTATTGCGATTTTCTTTCTTTTCCTGCGGATGAGCAGACACAGGAAGCTTATGTAGAAGCGCTGCTTTCGGAGATCGCGTGGTACGGAAACGTCATGCGCGATCGTGAAGTGACCACGCTTTATATCGGCGGAGGGACGCCGACATGGCTTGCGCAGGAGCAGATGGATGCGATTTTAAATACATTGGGAGAAAATTTTGAGATACGCAGGGATGCGGAGGTAACCATCGAATGCAATCCCGGTACGGTTACGCAGTCAAAACTGCAGAGCTTTCGTGCGGCGGGCGTCAACCGGCTGTCTGTCGGACTGCAGTCGGCAAATGATCAGGAATTAAAACTTTTAGGACGCATTCATACGTATGATCAATTTATCAAAACATATGAGATGGCGCGAAACGCAGGTTTTTCCAATATCAACGTGGATCTGATCAGCGGACTTCCCTATCAGAATTTAGAAGCCTTTTCCAAGAGCCTGCAAAGCGCCGTCCGCCTGAAGCCGGAGCATATTTCCGTCTATTCGCTGATCATCGAAAAAGGCACTCCTTTCTACGAGGAATACAAATTTGACGCGGTACGGCAGCAGGCGGGACTTCCGACCGAGGCGCTTCCCAGTGAAGATGAAGTGTACCGGATGTTTAAAATGACGCAGTATGAATTAAAAGAAGCCGGCTATGAGCAGTATGAGATCTCCAATTTTGCAAGACCGGGATATGCCTGCCGCCACAATATCGGTTATTGGACGCGGGCGGATTATCTGGGACTGGGACTTGGCGCGGCATCGCTGATCGATAATGTGCGTTATTCCAATACGCGGGAGCTTTATGATTATATCCGTCTGGCAAAAGAGATAAAAAGCGTTCCGCTTTCTCATTTTCAGGAGGAAACGGAACCAAAAAAACCCGAGCCGCAGCAGGGGATCGCAACGAATCTTCACGCGGCGGCGGATCCGGTTTCCCGTAAGGCGCAGATGGAGGAATTTATGTTTCTGGGACTTCGGATGAATGACGGCGTCACGCGGGCGGATTTTGAGCGGTTTTTCGGAATGCAGATCGAAGCGGCGTACCGGAAAGAGATCGAGGAGCTCAAAGCGCAGGGACTTTTAACGGTTTCCGGCGGGCGGATCGCATTGACGGACAGAGGGATGGATCTGGCAAATTATGTTATGGGAAAATTTCTGCAGTAATTCCTATGATATCTTTGAATTTAAAATATTATATTTGACATAAACTGCTGCATGGTATATTATATCTGTAAGATATAATATACCATTTTTAATGTAAAAAGAAAGGAGAAATGCACGATGTACCCAAGAGAAACCATTTTGTTATGCCAAAACCATAAGAACGGAGTTTATCGAGAGCCTCAGGAAACGGGAAACGGCTTACAGGCAAAAGAGGGAGCGTTTGCGCCTACTCTGCTGGAGCTGGAGCAGCCGGAGCAGTTTCAGTTTTATGATTTATTTGATGTTTCGGAATTTACCTTTTCTCCGGAAAAGAAAACCGGACATTTGAAAATGGAACTTTCCATGCTGCAGAAATACCGGAAGCTGTCTCTTTCTGCACAGCTTCTTGATACGGAAAAAGAAGTGGTTTTAAAAGAAATTCCGATCAAATGCGCGGCGGATGAAAGCCGGCTGACGGTAGAGCAGGATTTTGCGCTGGATGAAGAGATCCTGCCGGAAAATCTCGGCGTTCTGGTACATGGCGCATGGGAAGCAGACGGACTGGAAGAAAACAAGATGAAAATACTGCGCAAGGCGGATCTTCAGGCAAAAGATTATATCTATAAACATACGCATCCGGCTTCGCAGGAAACGACCTGCATTATAGGAAGTATTGAAGGACTGGATCCGTATATTCCGGTAACATGGGAGAAAGGCGAAAGCGGACATATCGTGATCGCACTGATCCGAAAACCGGAGGATTTAAAGGATGTGGACTATCTGTGCGGCGCGGGAAGGGTTCCGCAGAAGGCCAACCGTCCGGTACTCTGCGTGCCGGGAGCGGGAGAACTGGATTTTCCGGCAGGGTATCAACCGGAGTCGGATAGCAGTCACTTAAATACGGCGGAATGCAGGCTTTATAAAAAGAGCGGCGGATGCGCGGTAATTGCCTCGACGGCAGCTTATGAGATTGAGGGAAAGAGCGATTCGGACGGCGCGATCAAGCTGACGCGTACGGGAAACGGCTACCGCTATCAGTTTACGGCATGGAACAACGGCAAAAATCCGATCAGCTACGACGATGCGGATCAATGGAGAAAGACGGAGTTTGATTATGAACTGAAGCTGACCGTTTACAGCACGACGCAGGAGGGCACAGGAAAAAGATGGCACAGGCATACCCTGCGGGTAGCGTCCTTTGAAAAGGCGGATTATACGATCCCGTCCCTGCAGATCATGTACGGATGCGTGGCGGCTGACACAAACATACGGATGGCGGACGGCAGTGAAAAAGAAATCCGTTTCGTCAAGATCGGAGATACGGTGCTTGGCAGAGACGGAATCGAAATGAAGGTGGAAAATGTCTGGAGCGGTCCGGAGCAGGAGCCGATGCGGGAATTTGTGCTGGAAGGAGAGCAGCGGACACTGTCGGCAACTCAGGCGCATCCGATGTGGATCGCAGCAGAAAACGGCAGCTTCGGATGGAAACGCGCCGGAGACTGTCAAGCGGGCGAATTTGTATTTCTGGAAGGAAAGGGCGCGTGCCGCATCCAAGAGATCAGAGAAAAAGACGCGTCGGAGCTTGTCTATAATCTGGATCTGCAGCCGGTCGGAGCATCAGATGGAAAAGAAGGAAGTATGTACTGCAACGGAATTCTGACCGGAGACAACCGGATGCAAAACGGAATCCGGGAGGAATCAGATGGGGACAGTTTATGAGATACAAATGGAAGAAGTGACTTTGGAGTCGGGGAGTACAGAAGGCGTCTGCAGCCTGTATGCGAGCTGGACGACAAAAGAATCGCCGGGATCCGGCAGCGGATCCTTTACGGTTTTGATCAGTTCGATGGGACAGACGGTGCTTTCCCAAAATACGCAGGAAAAGGAAATTACGCTGGAGGA
>CANQCX010000123.1 GCA_947591115.1 uncultured Lachnospiraceae bacterium
TCATGTTCCTCGTTTGCAAAAACCATGTGTGTGTTGTCGGCGCTCTGCGCCTCTGCTCTTAACGCTGTGTTGTTCATACCTGAACCTCCTTCAATTAAAATAGTTGTTTGACTATAACAAAAAAGGACAGCCCCATTCGCTAAAATGAGATTGTCCTTTAAGGCACAATATTCAGGTATTCATATTTATTGCGTACTATTCCGTATTATCAACTAAAAAAATGTTGTACTTTTGATGTACTTTGCACCATTTCTTGTACTTTCAGAGCGGACAGAAACCTTTACATTTCTTCAAATAATCTCCGTTTCCGCTCAATCATTTCGTCGATTTTTTCTATGTAGAGAGCGACTTCCTTGACATTCTCACACCGCTTAATCGTCCCGTCCGGGTACACCCGTTTGGTTACGCTTCCGGCGCCAAGCGCCACGATAGACTGCACCTCCTCCATGATCAGGATATTGTACAGTCCCGCCTTTCCTTCTGCGGCATATCCGACATTCTCCATGTTGCCTGCCATTCCCTTCTGCCGATAGAGGTAATACGGAAAAAGACCCATCTCCCTGCAATACTCCGCGCACAGATCCATATGCTCCTGTGTGTTGACCATTGCCATATTCTGATAATGTTCTTTAAAGATCGTCAATCGGGCGGCGCGCTTGACCGCAAGCGAATGCACCGTTACATTGTCCGGTCCAAGCTCCTTTAATTTTTCCATCGTATGGCGTACATCGTCGATGTTTTCTTGAGGAAGTCCAATAATTAAATCCATATTTATATTATCAAATCCCAGCTCGCGCGCCAGATGAAAGCATTCTTCCGTCTGTTCTACCGTATGATGGCGCCCGATCAGATCCAGTGTTTCCTGCTTCATCGTCTGCGGATTGACCGAAATCCGCCCGATTCCATGTTTTTTCAGCACCAGCAGCTTGTCTTTGGTAACCGAATCCGGTCTTCCCGCCTCAACGGTAAACTCCAAGCAGTTTGATAAATCAAAACTGCATTTAATTTTTCCGATTAGTCTGTCTAATTGTTGTGGTTCCAGCGTCGTAGGAGTTCCGCCTCCGATATATACGGAATTGAGGGTTTTGTCTCGGAACCTCTGCGCCGTATCTTCGATTTCCCGCTCCAATGCATCCAGATAACGATCTACCTGTTTTTTCCATGCTGCCAGCGGGTATGAGGTAAACGAACAATACAGACAGGTGCTTGGGCAGAACGGGATTCCGATATAGAGGCTGTAACCGTTTTCATAATCGAGCTGCTTTAGCAGTTTGCGTTCACGTTCCGCGATGTCGATGCTCAGTTGGATTTTTTCCTCCGAAGCCAGATACTGCTCCTTCATATAGGCTGCAATTTCTTCTCGGCTTTTTCCCTCCTCCAACAACTTCATCGGAATCTTGGTAGGCCGTATGCCGGTCAGCGTCCCCCAGGGAAGCGCATGGCTGCATCTTCTCTGCAGCATCCGGTACAAATGACGCTTCAATTCATTTTTCGTCTGGATCCGGTCGGAAAAATCCACAGCAAACACATCGGTGTCCGCAGTTTCCTGCTCCTGCCGCTTTAGGGAAATTTCCGCTTTTCCATATTCGATCGTAATGCTCTGCGCGGCCTCGGCAAGCGCCGTCAGACTTTCTTCTTTTGTATGATGCATACATGCCGTTTTTTTCCCCTGCAGTTCTTCCTCGGAGCAGGTGTAATACATTTTTACCTCTTCTTTTGGAAAAAAGGCTTTTACCAGCGAATGCACATCATATTCAAATTCCGGTCGGTTAAATCGTACAATAATCATAGGTATGGGTTATACATCCTCTCTGTTCCAATCGTGGTTCCTTCTCCATGTCCGGTATAGACTACGGTCTTTTCCGGAAGCTTCATCAATTTATCCTGTATCGAATGAATGAGCTGCGACATGCTTCCGCCGCCTAGATCCGTTCTTCCTACAGACATACAAAACAGCGTATCGCCGGAAAACAATACATCCTCATACGGAAAATAATAGCAGCAGCCCCCCGCCGTATGTCCCGGAGTAAACAAAACGCGGATATGAAATCCTGCCAGCTCCAGCTCCTGTTCATCTTTTACATAAATATCGGCGTGAAAAACCCCGCTTTTCCCGATCATCCACCCTGCGTTCATCTGCTCGCTTTCCAGCGTCTCTTTTTCCTTTTCATGCGCATAAACGGATATTTGAAATTCTTTTGCAAGCGCCTCCGCTGCCGTCGCATGGTCAAAATGGCCATGCGTCAAAAGAATCGCTTTCGGCTGGCACCCCTCCTGTTTCAGCTTCTCTGCAAGCGCATCGGCCTGATCACCGGGATCAATGATCAGCGTCTCCATTGTTTTTTCATTGATTGCAAAATAGCAGTTGGTCTGTACCGGACCTACAACATACTGTTCTACCTTTAATCCGCCCATTGTTTTTCCGCCCTCCTTTTTTGTCTTCGCGAATTCTTAAATTTATGCGGTCTTGAATTTATGCGGAAAGAACCACCTATCCGGTGGTTCTTTCAATATCGATTACACTTTCGATCTGCCGTATTTTTTCGATCAGGCGGTTGATCTGCGCGCGCCCCTTTGTATTAAAAGATACCTCGATCGTCGCAATCCCCTGTTTGCTGGTTTTTGAATGAATTCCGTTAATATTGATCTCCCGTTCCGTAAAGACCTTCGTAATATCGACCAGCAAGCCGGAACGATCGTTGCAGAAGATCTTGATTTCCGCCAGATACTCGCCCAGCTCCTCCGATTCTGCTCCAACCTGCCATTCCGCTTCGATCAGACGCGCCCGCTCGAGCTCAGACAGATTGATGATATTGATGCAGTCCGTACGGTGAATGGAAATCCCTCTTCCCCGCGTAATAAAGCCGATGATCTCATCTCCCGGCACCGGACTGCAGCATTTCGAAAAATGCACCGCCACATCCTGCAATCCGCGAACCACGATTCCGCTCTGGGAACGCTTCTGTTCTCCCTGAAGCCGGTTCTCTCCGATGCTCTGCAAAACAGCTTCATCGGTCAGCGGCAGTATGTGGTCTTTTTTGTATTCCTCATACATCCGGTTTACGATCTGTCCCTCTTTTAATCCGCCATGCCCGATCGTGGCAAGACAGGAAGACCAGTCGCTAAAACCGTATTTGCGCATGATTTTTTCCTGATACTCCGGACGGTTGATGTCCGCAAAATTGATTCCTTTCGTCTTTGCATAAGCAAGCAGCAATTCTTTTCCGCGCAGAATGTTTTCTTCTTTAAACTCGCTGCGGAACCACTGGTTGATCTTGCTCTTGGCCTGCGTACTTTTTACGATATTCAGCCAATCCATGCTTGGACCTCTGGAATTCTGGGAAGTAATGATCTCGATCCGATCCCCGTTCTGTATCACATAGTCGATCGGAACCAGCTTGCCGTTTACCTTTGCCCCTACCATTTTATTGCCGACGGCGGAATGGATGCTGTATGCAAAATCGATCGGCGTCGAGCCATGCGGCAGATTTTTAATATCTCCCGACGGCGTAAAGCAGAACACCATATCGGAAAACAAATCCAGATCGCTTTTTAAGACGCTCATGAATTCTTTATTGTCCGACATCTCCCGCTGCCATTCCAGAATCTGGCGCAGCCAGCTCAGCTTTTCCTCCTCGCTGGCAGTCGTGGAAGTGACGGTTCCGTTGCTGACTTCTTTGTATTTCCAATGCGCGGCAATTCCGAATTCTGCGGTTCGGTGCATTTCATACGTCCGGATCTGGATCTCAAACGGCTGTCCGCTCGGCCCGATCAGCGTTGTATGAAGCGACTGATACATATTCGGCTTCGGCATCGCAATGTAGTCCTTGAATCTGCCCGGAATCGGCTTATACTGCTCATGTATGATTCCCAGCACCGTATAGCAGTCTTTGATGCTTTCCACGATAATGCGGATGGCGAACAGATCGTAGATCTGGTCGATGGTCTTTCCCTGATTGACCATTTTCTTATAGATACTGAAAAAATGTTTTGCCCTGCCGGATATGTCCGCTTTGATGCCGGCTTCCTCAACGGCCTCGCGCACATCCTGCATCAGCGACTGGACATAGTCCTCCCGCACTGTTTTGCGCAATGCAACTTTTTCCACAAGGTCATAATAGGCATCCGGATCCAGATATTTTAAGGAAAGGTCATCCAGCTCCACCTTGATCTTGCTGATACCCAGCCGCTGGGCGATCGGGGCGTAAATCTCCTGCGTTTCCCGCGCGATCCGGATCTGCGCCTCCCGCGGCTGATAACGCAGCGTACGCATGTTATGCAGACGGTCGGCGAGTTTGATCATGATTACCCGTATGTCCTTTGCCATCGCAAGGAACATCTTCCGCAGGTTCTCCGCCTGCATTTCCAGACGGTCGGCGTTTTTCTCTTTGGGATCTTTTGCATTATCCGTTAAATGCAGATGTTTCAGCTTTGTAACGCCGTCAACCAGAAGCAGGACTTCCTCCCCAAACGTGTCGATGACCTCCTGCTCCGTCATGATCGTATCCTCCAGCACGTCATGCAGCAGACCGGCGGCGATCGTTTCTTTGTCCAGCT
This sequence comes from uncultured Lachnospiraceae bacterium, assembly GCA_947591115.1. Classification (GTDB taxonomy): domain Bacteria; phylum Bacillota; class Clostridia; order Lachnospirales; family Lachnospiraceae; genus Roseburia. Next base: position 4,558 of record CANQCX010000123.1, read on the forward strand.
CCAGCTCTACCAGAATGATCGCCACGCAAAGCGGATGAATAATATATTCCTCGCCGGATTTGCGCACTTGTCCCTTATGCGCCTCATATGCAACTTTATAAGCTTTTTCCACCAATGAAGTATCTGCGGACGGATGGTATTTGTGAATCCCCCGGATCAGCTCCTCGTACAAGTCTTCTGGGCTTACAAATTCTTGGATCGTTTTAATACTGCCTCTGCCCGATTGCAATTCCTTTTCCAACCGTTCCAGTTCTTCTGAAGAAATATCTGCCATAGACTCACCTGCTTATTACTCATTATCCCATTTGTATATTCGTTTATTATATTTTATTTCTCCGTAAAAAGCAATATTTTGTCAAGATTCCGTTTTTATCTGTTTTTATCCATTGTAACAGTACCGCCTCATGGTCTTTCCCGTAATCTGCGTTTCCTCCAGAAACACAAATCCCAGCTTTTGCGCCAGATGAATCGAAACGGCGTTGTCCGGAGCGATCAGGCAGTTGATTCTTTGACTGCCCAGCTCTTTTTTCGCATAATCCAAAATCGCACGACACACCTCCGCAGCATATCCCTGCCTCTGTTTCTTGGGACAGATCAGATACCCCAGCTCGAGCTCCATTCCCTCCGGATATTCCCTGTGTTCCAGACCTGCCCTTCCGATCAGTTCGTTGGTATCTTTGGTAAAAACCAGCCACATTCCATAGCCGAAATAGCGGTACATATTGTTGATATAAGCGCGCTGATACTCCATTTCTTCTTCGCGCGGATAAAGCGGCTCCACGTATTTCTGCAGCTCCTTTTGCGCATACAGCTCATACAGCGCATCCAGATCCGACAGCGCCAGCTCGCGCACGATGCAGCGCTCTGTAGAAAAGATCGTCCAGGGCAGCCTGTGATACCGCTCATATACCCGCCGGAAAAAGACTTCTCCCGCTTCCTCCAAGCCTTCCGCGACCAGCCACGCTCCGGAAAACGACTGCTTCCCAGCGTCCAAAAGCACATAGGGCAGCGCCGCCAGTCCCAGCTCCTGCGCAAGCGCCCACTCGCTGTCCCGCGTGACCGTCAGCAGACACTCCGAAAGCTCCGCGCCCGCTTCCTGCGCCGCTCTGCGGATGTTCTGCTCGTTTACCGGCGCACAGACCTTACTGCATCGGATAGCACCCGCTCCCTGATTTTGTTCTCTAACCCATTTCTGCAAAGCAGGCTCCCGCTCGATGACCTCCTCTGCATATAAGAACGCTTTCCACATAAAACCCTTTCCGTCAATTATTCCCATTAATACTGCGGATAAACGCCTGCTGAAAGCTATCGTAATATTTTCTTCCGATCGGCAGGGTAATTCCGTTGTTTAAAGACGCGACCGTACGGGAAATGCTGCTGATCTCCTGAAGATTGACAATATA
>CANQCX010000124.1 GCA_947591115.1 uncultured Lachnospiraceae bacterium
ATGATGTATTATACCTTTTCAAACCGTCCAACCTCAGCTTGAAGCTCCATCGAAATTTCATGGTTATTTTCCGTTTCCACCTGAATCTGCGAAATCGCATTAACCAAGTTCGAAGCATCCTCCGCAACGCCGGAAATTCCTTTTGCGCTCTCGTCAACGGTAAGGGAGATATCGTTGATTCCGGAATTCATCGACTTCATAGTATTTGTGATCTCAGCGGATTTTTGTGCGAATTCATTGAGGATTCCGCTCATAACATGCGCATCCTCTTTATATTGATTTACAATATCTACGATTCCGTCGTAATCCTGCATAACGCCATTGTTGACATAATCGAGCATCTTTGACGCATTGGATGCCAGCTTTTCTACGGCGCTGATAACCAGATTACTGATATTTTGAATATCATTTGCCGTATCACGACTGTTATCCGCCAACACGCGGATCTCATCTGCTACAACCGCGAAGCCTTTTCCTGCCTCGCCCGCGCGCGCCGCTTCAATGGAGGCGTTTAATGCCAGCAAATTCGTCTGGCTTGCAATGTCCAAAATATTTCCTGTCAGCTCGTTGATCTTTTCTACGCTCCGGCTTTCCTCTACGGCCTCCTGAAGCACCGTTCCTACCTCTTGGAATACCGCTACCGAATGCGCCTTATTGTCAACCGCCTGTTTCTGCATAGTTTCCGCACGCGACTGAATTGCATCTACCTGTTTTGCACCGCTTTCCGCACTGTCGCTCATACTGCTGATTCTTTCCAGAATCTGGGTGCTTCCGGAAGCGATCTGATCCAGCGTAGACGCGATCTCCTGCATACTTGCCGCAAGCTCCTCCGTTGCTGCCGATACATTCAGCGCGCTATGATTGGACTCATCTACCTGAGTGCTGACTTCATTTGAGGAATTGTACATCCGGACGGATTCTTCCTGAACCTTGCGCATCAGATTCTGCAGGCTCTCCATAAATCCGTTGATCCCCTGCGCAAGCTGACCGATCTCATCGCTGGTGCTTACCTGAATCCGCTGCGTCAGGTCTCCTTTATTGTTATCCATTTTCTCAACGATTCCGGATAAATGCTGGCTCGCTTTTTTCGCCGGTGTAGCAATGGTCTTCGTTGCAATAACCAAAAAGATAACTGCCAGAATAATACCGATGCCTACGGCCACGCCGTTAAATATGTAAGTACCCATAATCCGGATACTGCTGATCCGCATAATGCGGGAAATACTTTCTTCCGCTGCCGCCAACGCCTCTGCATCATCTGCATGAACAGCCGCCTCATAGGTTTCAATGTCTGTTTCGATTTCCTTGTTATTGGCTTCCATCGTTGCCAGAGAACTAACATTCAAAATACAAAGCGCAATCAAAACAACACTGAATGCCAGAACCATCAAAGTAACCTTTTTTCCTATGCTCTTTCTCATTCCTGTTCTTCCCCCCTGTTTGTCTTTTGCCAACCGGCATACTTATTATATCAGATTCACTGTACGCCGTCAATTTTACGAATACAAAAACTTATGCCTGTTGATGCAAATATTTTTCTCTTGTAGCAAGTCCTCCCCGAATATGCCGCTCCGCCTTATTCGTATCCAGTACGCGGCGGGCCTGTTTGGCAAGCGAGGGATTGACTTGTATCAGGCGTTCCGTTACGTCCTTATGTACCGTCGATTTCGATATCCCGAACCGTTTCGCCGTCTGTCTGACCGTCGCGTTGCTCTCGATAATATAATTTGCAATTTCCACAGCTCTTTCTTCAATATATTTTTTCATAAATATGCCCCTGCAACACTTGTTTTTACATTATATGAAGCATTGCAGGGGTTATGATTTTTTTCTGGTATGAAATTTATTGGGTTTTCAGATTTGCGCTCCCGCTTATGATAAAACCGATATTATCCGCAGCTGCGCCGGCGGCAAGGCTGCCGTTGTAATCCATCGACGTAATATGAAGAGTATTGCCGTTGACCGTATAATTGCCGTTCCACTTATCCGACAGGGAAAAGCTTTCGTTAAACGGAATATCGATCGCCCATGCGGTTCCGGCTTTGCCGGAGGTATTGGTCAGCGTTACATTATACTGATAAAAATACTGCCCGTTGGATTCCCAGTGATTGGTCTGCGCTGCGGAAATCGAAACGCCTCCATTGGTAAGCACATTTGCGGTTACGGCAGACGCGCCGCCGTTATTTCCGCCGCTTCCGGAATTGCCCGCGCCGCCGTTATTTCCGCCGCTTCCGGTGCTGCCCGCTCCGCTGTTTCCTCCGCCTCCGGTGCTGCCCGCTCCGCTGTTTCCGCCGGCTCCGGTGCTGCCCGTTCCGCTGTTTCCGCCGGTCGGCCCGCTTGCCGGCATTCCGCCGTTTCCGTTGGTCAGCATACGATAGAGCCATTTTCCGGAGGCACTGAGATCCGCCTCCGTAAAGCCGGAGGTTTTGGAACAGGAGCTGCTGAAAATGGCGCTGGTTTCGTTCTTATTGGACAGATTCCACGCTACATAGCTGACTCCGTACTGATCCATTACCTGAACCCACTGGTTTGCCTGACTTTCATTGATCCCGCCGTTTCCGCTGGCGTCACAGATGCCGTATTCCGTTACGAAAACAGGAAGTCCTGCCCGAATCGCGGAGGTCATCGTATTGCGCAGCGAATCCGTATGTGTAGCCGCATAAAAATGTAGGGTATACATGATGTTATCGTAGCCGGTAATCGGATCGGCTGCCGCCTGATCGACGTACTGCGACCAGTTCGGCGTCCCTACCAGAATGACCGCGTCCGGATCGTTTGCCCGAATGACCGGAATGATCTCGTTGGCATAAGCTTTGATCTCGCTCCAGCTTGTGCCGCCGTTCGGCTCGTTGCAGATCTCATACAGCACATTGCTGTAGGAGGCGTATGTCTGCGACATTTCGCGAAAAAAATCCTTTGCTTCGCTCTTATGCTGGTTCGGATTTGCATCCGACAAAATATGCCAGTCGATAATGGCGTACATTCCCTGATTCGTTGCATACTGCACGCCGTTTTTAACCAGCTTTTTAAGCTGCGCCTTATTTCCGTCCGTACAGTACCCTCCGGATTCCGCCGTATACATGGCAAGGCGGATCACATTGACCTTCCACTCCTCATGAAGCTGACGGAATAACGCTTCATTGACATAATCCGGATACCACGCCAGACCATGCGTACTGATGCCCCGAAGCTGTACGGGATTGCCCTTTCCATCGACCAACTGCGTGCCGCTGACATGCAGCGCGCCGTAGAAAGCGCCCTTCGCTGAACTTCCGGTAACCGGCTGAGCGGAGGCGTCGTTGCCCGAGGAAGCGCCCTGCGTACCTTCTCCCGTTTCGGAGGAAGCCGCTTCTTTGATTTCCGTAGAAAGCGTTTCCGTCGCCTGCTCGGTTCCGTTTTCGGCAAGCTGTTCGGTTCCGTTTTCGGTAAGCTGCTCGGTTCCGTCAACCAGCTCCGTCACTGTGCCCTGCTGCTTGGCGGCTCTTCCGCATCCTGCAAACAATGCTGCAATCAGCGCCAGAACCAGCAATCCCCGAACACATCTCCTGCCTATGGTTTCTCTCATGAGCGGATCTCCGTTACCGTATAGTCCTGATCCTCAACGGTCTTCTTCAAAACAGCGTCGTCAACCGCCGAAGAAAGCGTAACGACCGCCGTTCCTTCCGTATGGCTCACGTTCGCCGCAGTAACCTCCGGCAGCTCCTCTAATGCCTTTTTTACTCTTGCCTCGCAGTGTCCGCACATCATTCCTTCAATGTACAATGTTTTTTCCATCGTTTTTTCCTCTTTTCTTTTTAGATTTTTTGTTTTTAAATTTTTTGTTTTATTTCTTTCCGGTTTTCTTTTTTTGTCCCGAGAAGCGTCATGCAGCGAAAACAGATTCAGTCGAAGCGCATTGGTTACCACGCAGAAGCTGGACAGGCTCATCGCCGCAGCCGCAAACATCGGATTCAATTTCCACCTAAAGACAGGATACCACAATCCGGCGGCAAGTGGAATACCAATGATATTATAAATAAACGCCCAGAACAGATTTTCATGAATATTCCGCAAGGTTGCGCGGCTCAGACGGATTGCCGCCGGTACATCCGACAGCCGGCTTTTCATCAGCACAACATCCGCCGCGTCCATTGCGATATCCGTCCCCGCTCCGATCGCGATCCCGATGTCCGCTCGGGTCAGCGCCGGCGCATCGTTGATTCCGTCGCCTACCATAACGGTTTTTCCCTGCTCCTTTAAAGAACGGATGACCTGCTCTTTTCCCTCCGGCAGCACTCCCGCAATTACCTCGTCTACTCCTGCCTGTCTGCCGATCGCCTGTGCGGTCTGCTCGTTATCTCCCGTCAGCATAACGACGCGGATTCCCATATTCTGCAGCTCGCGCACTGCTTTGGCACTGTCTTCCTTAATGGTGTCGGCAACTGCGATAATTCCGAGAAACGCATCTTCTTTTGCGAAAAACAACGGGGTTTTCCCTTCCTTTGCCAACTGCTCCGCCTGCGCTTTTGCCTGAGCCTCCAGCCGTACCTGCTTCTCCAGAAAAGACAGATTGCCGCCGAAAATCCGCGCAGCCGCCGTTCCCGCCGCCGCGTCTTCCGGAAGGACCGCCTGCAGTCCGTTTCCCGGCAGCGCCAGAAAATCCGATACCTCCGCCGGCGAAAGCTGTTCCTCCGCCATTTTTGCCTGAATGGCTTTTGCCAGAGGATGTTCGCTTTTTGCTTCCAGCGCTCCTGCGGTCAAAAGCAGCTCCCTCGCCGTAACGCCCTGCGCCGGAAGCAGCTCCGTTACCTTCGGTTCGCCGTTTGTGAGCGTTCCGGTCTTATCCAGCGCCGCAATCTGCGTTTTTCCGGTTATTTCCAGCGCAACGGCATTTTTAAATAAAATTCCGTTTCGTGCGCCCATTCCGTTTCCCACCATGATCGCAACGGGAGTTGCCAGTCCCAACGCGCAGGGACAACTGATTACCAGCACAGAAATTCCTCTGGCAAGCGCAAATCAAAAGCTTTTTCCCGAAACAAGCCAGATCAGAACCGTAATGGCGGCAATGGCGATGACCGCCGGTACAAACACGCCGGACACGCGGTCTGCGGTTTTTGCGATCGGCGCTTTTGTTGCCGCCGCGTCGGAAACCATTTGGATGATCTGGGAGAGGGTGGTATCTTTTCCTACCCGCTGCGCCTGACAGCGCAGGAAACCGGACTGGTTGATGGTTGCCGCCGAAACCCAGTCGCCCGCCGCTTTATCCACCGGAATGCTCTCGCCGGTCAGCGCCGCTTCATTGACCGCGCTGCTGCCGTCGGTCACGATTCCGTCCACCGGAATGCTTTCGCCGGGCCGGACCACAAAAATATCGCCTTTCCGAACTTCTTCAATGGCTACGGTTTCCTCCTTCTCCCCCCGAACCACGACCGCAGTCTTTGGAGCCAGCTTCATCAAACCCTTCAGCGCATTCGTTGTCTTTCCTTTGGAATGCGCCTCCAGCATTTTTCCGACAGTGATCAAAGTCAATATCATCGCCGCGGATTCAAAATAAAACTCATGCATGTACTCCATCGCGCGTTCCATGCTTCCGTTGGCAACGGCGTCCGTCATAGCAAACAACGCGTAGGTGCTGTAGCCGAACGCCGCAAACGCGCCGAGCGCAACCAGCGTATCCATATTCGGCGCGCCATGAAGCAGGCTTTTAAAACCACTGATAAAAAATTTCTGGTTGATTACCATGATTACAGCGGTCAAAAGCAGTTGAAGCAGTCCGACTGCTACGGGATTTTTGCCCAAAACCTCCGGAACCGGCCAGTTCCACATCATATGCCCCATAGAAAAATACATCAGCACAAGCAAAAATACCAGCGATGTCAGCAGCCTTTTTTTCAGTGCTGGAGTTTCATGATCTTTTAAGGCTTCTTCTTCATCGGCGTACAAATCGGCGGACGGCGTTTCCTTTTGTCCCGATGC
>CANQCX010000125.1 GCA_947591115.1 uncultured Lachnospiraceae bacterium
CTTTGGCCGATGCCGTCTTACGGAGATCTGATCTTCGAAGTATAAGAAATATCAAACAATAAAACCAAAAAGAAAGCGATGCTTTTTCGAGCCACAAAGCTGTGGAAATTGGGAAAGTGTCGCTTTTTTTATAAAAAGTTTTAGGAGGATAAAGTTATGACAGAAGAAGCGATTGTAAGCTTGGTAAGTGAAAACACTTTTGCCGTCTGGTTTTTGATCGGCGCTGCATTGGTATTCTGGATGCAGGCTGGATTTGCGATGGTAGAAGCCGGATTTACCAGAGCGAAAAACACAGGTAACATTTTGATGAAGAACCTTATGGATTTCTGTATCGGAACCGTAATGTTCATCCTGATCGGATTTTCCCTTTTGCTGGGCGAGGATCTGTTCGGGTTTATCGGGAAACCGGGATTTGATATTTTTACCGCATATCAGAATTTCGATTTTTCCAATTTTGTATTTAACCTTGTATTCTGCGCTACGACTGCAACGATCGTATCGGGTGCAATGGCGGAGAGAACAAAATTTTTATCGTATTGTATTTATTCCGGTGTGATCTCCGCATTGGTATATCCGATCGAAGCGCACTGGATCTGGGGCGGCGGCTGGCTTGCACAGCTTGGATTCCATGATTTTGCCGGCTCCTGCGCCATCCATATGGTAGGCGGTATTTCCGCAATTATCGGCGCGGCGATCTTAGGACCTCGTATTGGTAAGTTTACGAAGGATAAAAACGGAAAGATTACAAAAGTCAATGCATTTCCGGGACACAACCTCGCGCTTGGCTGTCTGGGATGCTTCATTCTTTGGTTTGGATGGTATGGATTTAACGGCGCTGCGGCGACCAGTCCGGCTCAGTTAGCTTCCATTTTCCTTACCACAACGGTTGCTCCGGCGGTTGCAACGGTTGTCTGCATGATCTTTACATGGCTGAAATACGGAAAACCGGATGTTTCCATGTGCCTGAATGCATCGCTTGCAGGTCTGGTCGGAATCACAGCTCCTTGTGATGTAACGGATTGTCTGGGCGCAGCCATTATCGGTATTGTCAGCGGTCTTTTGGTTGTATTCGGCGTATGGCTTCTGGATTACAAGCTTCACATTGACGATCCGGTCGGCGCAGTTGCCGTTCATATGTTAAACGGTATCTGGGGTACCATTGCGGTTGGTTTATTTGCAACGACAAGCGCACCGGGAAATGATTCCATTCAAGGATTGTTCTACGGCGGCGGTTTCCATCAGTTGGGACTTCAGCTTTTGGGATTGGTAACGGTTGCGGCATGGACGACGGTTACAATGATTCTTGTATTTTTAGCAATTAAAGCCACCGTTGGTCTTCGTGTTACGGAAGAAGAAGAAATTATCGGTCTGGATGCGACCGAGCATGGTCTGGTATCCGCTTACTCCGGTTTCTCCATCATGGATATTTCAAATACCATGACGATGGAGGTAAACGAAAACACCGATCTGGGTACATCGGAATACGAAGCGGCATCGATCGCACAGAAAAATGCGGCTGTCAAGGTGGTATCGGTTCCGGGCGCGGCAACCGGTATCTACAAAGTGGTTATTGTATCGAAGCTGTCCAGATATGACCACTTAAAGAAGGCAATGAACGAGCTGGGCGTAACCGGTATGACGGTAACGCAGGTAATGGGATGCGGTATTCAAAAAGGCGCCGGCGAGAAATATCGTGGTGTTGAAATGGATGCAACCTTATTGCCGAAGGTTAAGGTAGAAGTAGTGGTAAGCAAGATTCCGGTTGAGAAGGTTATTGAAGCAGCAAAGAAAGCGCTTTATACCGGTCATATCGGAGACGGAAAGATCTTCGTGTACGATGTAGCAAAAGTTGTAAAAGTCCGTACCGGAGAAGAAGATGTAGAGGCGCTTCAGGACGTAGAGTAGTCATCCCCATAACTCTCTTATGATAAAGTGTATACATCAACAGGAAAAGAGGGTGTTCCAAATGTCATTTGAAATGACAGGAGGAACGCCCTCTTTTCGTATGCTCTGTATGCTACAATGCGGAGGAAGGAGAGGCGGTTCCGCCGCCTTCTCCCGAATCGCTTCCGCTGTCGCCGTTATTGGGATCGGTTTCGCTTCCGCCCTCTGAAGGTTCGTCCGGATCGCTTTCCGGCGGAACCGGATTGTTGGTATTGGTATCCGGAATATCCGGAACAGACGGCGTACTGTTGTGGAGCGTACAAACCTGTCCGGCAAATTCTTCGGATGCCAGATACGGAGTATCGCCGGTGCCCTCCGAACCGCCTGTAATAAATACGGTATGCGTTACCTGATCGGCAGGACAGTATTCGTTGGCGATCATTCCGGAAGCATTGCAGATATCATATGCGATATGATGATCACAGGTTTCCGTCGGTAAGGAAGCTTCTGCAAAATACTCTGTGATGACCTGAGAACCGCGCGGATCCAGATCGCAGACCGACTCGCATGGAAGAAGACCGGATTTCCTGCAGACGGAAGCCGTAACAATGTCGTCCGGCATTTCAAAATCCTTGCTTGGAAGGTCGGCATGCAGACGTTTCATGATCTGCCGCCAGATATTTTTCGGGTATGAGGTACGCTTACCGCTCTGGATGGAGTTGTCGTCATTGCCGCCCCATACGACGCAGGTGTAATACGGTGTAAACCCTGCCCACAGACAGTCGCGGTTGGAGGTGGTAGTACCGGATTTTCCGGCCTGTGCCATAGAACCGCCGAAATAAGCGAGCGTACCGGTTCCCGATGTCATAACATCCTTCATGGCATCGGTCAAAAGCCATGCGGTTGATTCGCGGATAACCCGATGGGTTTCCTGCGTATCTTCCTTGTCCAGCAGGACGTTGCCTTCATGATCCAGCACTTTGGTATAGAATTTTGGCTCCATATAGACGCCTTTATTTGCGATCGCGGCGTATGCGGCGGTCAGCTCTATGTTTTTCACGCCCTTTGTCAGACCACCAAGAGCCAGTCCGAGGTTTTTATCGTTTTCATCCAGCGTGGTAAAGCCGAAGCTTTCCGCATAGGAATAACCGAGATCCACGCCAATTTCATCCAGCGTTTTAACGGTTACGATGTTGATGGAATTGGTAATCGCCTGACGGACGGTCGTAAAACCGCGGAAAACGCCGTCGTAGTTGCGGTAGGTTTTGCTTCCGACTGTAAAAGGCGCGTCATCCTGAACGCTTGCCAGCGTAAGTCCTCCGGCATCCAGCGCCGGAGCGTATGCGCCGATGATCTTGAACGTAGAACCCGGCTGGCGGACGGTTTTCGTTGCGCGGTTCCATGTACGGTTTCCGACTTTGTTTCCGCGCCCTCCGACAAGGGCTTTGACCTCGCCGGTTTCCTGATCGATAACCGTCAAGGCAACCTGCGGCTGCAGTGTAATATAAATGGATTCCGAACCCTCTACAAGAGAATCGCCCTCCTCCAACACATCCTGTTCATACTGGTGGATCGCGTTGTAGCATTCTTCCTCGGTCGGATAATTGATGCTGAATTCCTGATTGTTGAGTACCTTCTTATAATAGGAAAGCATCGTCTGGTTCGTGTAATTCTGCGTGGAGCCGTCGGCTTTCTTTACCTGAAATGCCAGATTAAAAGAATAGACCGGCTTGGAAGGATAGTTATCCAGATTATTGGCTTCTTCATCGCAGATCTGCTGGATCGCCGGATCCTGCGTGGAATAGATCGTTAATCCGCCCTGATAGAGCGCCTTATAAGCTTCGCTCTCCGTATAGCCGAGTTCGTTGACCAGATCATCCAGAACATCGTCGATCAAAGCGTCCGTAAAATAGGAATTGACGGAGTTGTCTTCTGTTGTGGCGTCGTGTTCGGCGATACGGTCATAAACATTGTCGGCCATCGCTTCCTCGTACTGCGCCTGTGTGATATATCCCTGCTCTTTCATTTCGTTTAGGACTTTTTTCCGCCGTTCGGCATTGTTTTCCGGATGGGTAATGGGATTGTATTTGTTAGGATATTGGGTAATCCCCGCAATGACCGCGGACTCGGAAAGCGTCAGCTCCGAAACATCTTTTCCGAAATAACGCAGGGAAGCAGCTTGTACGCCCAGCGTATTAGAGCCGAGGTTGATGGTATTTAAATAGTTTTCCAAGATCCAGTCTTTGTTTTGAACCTGCTTTTCCAACTGAACCGCAAGATACTGCTCCTGAATTTTTCGCTGTAAGCTTTCGATGAAAGTCGTTTCTCCGGTCCATGAAGTAAGCACGTTGTTTTTGATCAGCTGCTGGGTAATGGTACTTGCACCCTGTGAAAAATGGCCGCCCGAGCGGAGCCCGTCAACAAATGCGCGGACAATGCCGGTAATATCGATCCCGTTGTGCTTGTAAAAGCGGGCGTCCTCAATGGCAACGAAAGCATGCTGCATATCCACCGGAATGTCATCCAGCGTAACGTATTTCCGGTTTGCTCCGGAAGCGACCAGAGTTGCGATCTCCTGCTCGTCACTGGACAGCACCGTCGTGGAATAGCCGGTCGGGGTAACGTCCATTGCGGAAATATCCGGAGCGGAATCAATGATCCCCTTCCATACGCCGATTCCTGAGCTGATCCCTACCGCACCCAGAAACAGGATGCAGACGAGCAGCACCTTGCCGATCGTAACGCCGAATTTATTCCGGATTTTTTTGCCCTTTGCATTCATCTGGGTTTCCCGTCGTTTGGCGGCTTTTTTTCCGTAATTCATAAATACGCCTCCTTAAAATCCATAATTTTGTATCGGTTTTTCTCTTTTTTCGTTTCTTATAAATATTTTCATGCTATAATGTAATAGGGCATTATTAAACCATTATACCAAAAAAATTCAAGAATAGAAAGAAAAAATGGAGGAATTGGAAAATATGGGGTATCGCACAGTCTATGAGGGCGGAACCGGAGAAATTACAGAAAAGAAATCCCGCTTTATCGCTACGGTGCGGCCGGTAAGCTCCGAAGAAGAAGCAGCCTCCTTTATCAGCGAAATAAAAAAGCAGTATTGGGATGCGCGTCATAATTGTTCCGCATTTGTGCTGGGAGAACGGCAGGAGATTACCCGCTGCTCCGACGACGGGGAACCGGCGCAGACCGCAGGGCGTCCCATGCTGGAGGTGCTGCTGAAAGAGGGTTTGACGAATGTGGCGGTGGTAGTTACGCGTTATTTTGGCGGCGTGCTCTTGGGTACCGGAGGACTGGTAAGAGCTTACCAGAAAGCGGTTCAGGAAGGACTTGCGCAAAGCCGCATCATTGAGAAGCTGTCAGGCAGGCTCCTTTGCGTCGATACCGATTATAATGAGATCGGAAGGCTGCAGTATCTTTTCGGGCAGCAGGAAATTCCGGTACTGGACACAGAGTATGCTTCCGGTGTCCGGTGGAGGGTGCTGGTTCCGCTGTCCCGTCGGGAGGAGCTGGAAAAAAAGATCATCGAGCAAACGAACGGGAAGGCGGCTCTGGAATGGAAGGAAGAGGTTTTTTATGCCGTCTGCGGAAAAGAAACCATGATTTTTTCATAAAAAAGCGCCGTAAAAATAAAAAAATGATTGACACACAGGTTGAATTCATGTATACTACCACTTGTTGAACGGCATTGGCCCATCGCCAAATGGTAAGGCAACGGACTCTGACTCCGTCATTTCAAGGTTCGAATCCTTGTGGGCCAGCTAGGAAGCACTACTTTGATCGGGAAGTAGTGCTTTTGTTTTATGTACGAAGGTGCTTTGCGATTTTAAGGAGGGAAGCTTATGATTTATCAAATGGAAGGACGTATTCGATATAGTGAAGTAGATGCAGACAGCAGGCTGACATGTGTTTCACGTTCTAAAGGATAATTCTAGGACACATAATATTTTATCAACACAACCGGCTTATCTGTAATAACCTT
>CANQCX010000126.1 GCA_947591115.1 uncultured Lachnospiraceae bacterium
CAGTTCTTGCGAAAAAGCTCAATTACAGCAGTGATTATATCAATCGAATTGTAAAAAAATACAGCGGCTTATGTCTGCATGATTACGGAATGACCTTCTGCATGAAAAAAGCCGCCTATTATCTGATTTCTACAAAAGAGAGCGTGTCTGCCATTGCGGCAAAACTCAATTTTATAAACCGCTCCCATTTTTACGATGCTTTTAAAAAGCAATACGGAATGACGCCAAAGGAATATCGAAACCTGAAAGTAAAACAATAATCAGACTTCCATATCGTCCGCACCAAATCCCATCGGAAAAAGCTCCTGTAACCGAAAAACGCGATATTCCTGCGGACTTTTTGCCAGAATGACCTCAAACTCCTCCGGATCGCAGAATTCCGCCAAAACCTGACGGCAGATGCCGCAGGGCGGAACATACTCCAAACACTGCTGCTCCTTTTTTCCTCCTGCGATCGCAATTGCCTGAAAATGCGTTTCGCCTTCGCTTACCGCGTGAAATACGGCGGTTCGCTCCGCACAATTCGTTGCGGGATAAGAGGCATTCTCCACGTTGCAGCCCAGATAAATTTCGCCGCTTTCCGTAAGCAGCGCCGCTCCGACGCAAAAATGCGAATACGGCGCATAGGATTTTTCCCTCATTTTTAACGCAAGCTCTGCTAATTTGCGGTAATCCGCCTGAAATTTTGTTTTCTGTTCTTTTACCGTTTTGTCCATTTTAGTTTTCCTTTGTATTGTCCCGATCGGTCAGGATCAGCTCCCGAAGCGCCTCTATTGCTGTTTCAATGGCGCACAGCGTATCGTGTACCTGTACATTGGACAATCCCTTTTTTTCCCGTTCCTGATTTGCTACTACCAAAAAACATGCGCCGACTCTTACCCGTAAAAAGCTTCCTGCGATAAACAGCGCAGCCGACTCCATTTCCGAGGCGAGACATCCCATCCGAAGCCATGCTTCCCATTTATTCTGTAATTCGTAACCAACCGGCATGATCTCCGGCTCATGCTGCCCGAAAAAAGAATCCTTGCACTGCACGACGCCGGTATGAAAACGAAGTCCCGATTTCTTCGCGGCATGGAGCAATGCATTCAGGACAGAAACATCCGGAACCGCCGGATATTCAATCGGGGCGTATTCCCTGCTTGTCCCTTCCATGCGGACGGCTCCGCTTGCAATCACAAGGTCGCCTCCCAAAACATCCTCCTGCATACCGCCGCAGGTTCCCACCCGAATAAAGGTATGCGCGCCGCATTTGGACAGTTCTTCAATGGCGATCGCAGCGGAAGGCCCTCCGATTCCGGTAGATGTCACGCTGACCTTTTCCCCCTCTAACATGCCGGTATAGGTGGTAAACTCCCGACTGTCCGCAACCAGTCTGGGTTCGTCAAAATACTCCGCGATCCGTTTGCACCGTTTGGGATCGCCCGGCAGAATGACATATCTGCCGATGTCCTCCGGCCCGACGCCGGTATGATACTGCTTTCCGCTTCCTTCCGTATAATCGACCATTCCCCGTCCTCCTTTTTTCTTTGTAAAAAGCTGTTATTTTTTCAACTGCTTTATGAGTCTTTTATCTATATTTTTTGTTTAGTATATCAAAACCATGCGCGGCTTTCAACCGCATAAATCCGTTCCTTAATCTTCTGTAAGCACACATTTTACACAATTCTCGATGGCTTTTCTTGTATTTTTTCAGAAAATATGGTATATAATAATTAAAGAGAGAGTCGTCCTCGAATCCCTTGTCCCATTCTTTGAATGGTTGACTGGTTCTATGAACGGCTCTTCTTTTATTTTCTGCTATATACTTTCAATATTTTTTCATCTTTTAACACAACAATCTGTTCTAAAAAGCCAAGTCTTGGAGATTTATACAATCCCGCAATCTGTTCTTCAATACCTTCTTCACTCAAAGAACACTTTGAAATATCTATAATAAAGTTTCCCGCTTGTTTTCGTTTTTTGGCAATAAGATTATAAAGCAGATTCTTTCCACAACCTGTCGGCGATTTTAAATCAAACCTTTCGCCATCAATCAGATAATCAGGCGTCTGTATTCCCTGAGGATAAACTACCTGTGGCACCAATTCCACTGTCTTACCATACTTTGCGCTTAAAATCAGTGCTACCCTCTTTTCTTGCTCTGACGGTTTTAATATGACATGTACCCCATCCACAACATAAGTTATACCATTGACTATATATGATGTTTTTTCAATAATGGAACCCTTCTTGTTCTGAGTTGCTTTTGTCCAATCTTTTGTTATTTCCATATGACCGATTATACCATTGGACTTGCGTTCTTTCAATCCTGTTTTGGCTCTACCATTCCTTAATCTTCTGTAAACACACATTAAAATTTTGGTTGATTTTTTATCGGTTTCAACATATAATAAGTGAGAAGAAATCAATGATTTCATTCGGGCTGGTCGTAAGACCCAGGTCCATCATCGGCGGGGAAGTTCCCCGCCTTTTTATAACGATTACAGGGGTAACAAATATTGAAAGAACTTAGCATTTTTATCGATGAGTCAGGCGACTTTGGGGAATACGCCCCACACTCTCCTTATTACATCATTTGAAATGACTTTTTTCGGGAATATACGTGATTTGAAAAAGAATTACATAAAGCCGCTCAGTAAAAAAGAATGGCAATAAATTCTCATTATTATCAAAGCTCTTCCGCAATACTCAATGCCGCAAAAAACTTCTGTATGTCGTGGTTTGCTTCGTGCAGTCCATCCGCATTATCGTCCTCTGTGTCAACAACGTCTCCTGTCACAAGGCTATCCCAAAACTATCCTTCCGCTCTATCCTTTTAACACCTTCGCCAGAATGTCCGCCAGCGGTTCCATTGCATTCATCGCCTCCTCCAGCGTATTGGTCTGCGCGCCCACCTCCACCAGCAGAGATTTCGGGCAATAGTGCATATTATAGCGGTACCCCTTCAGATAAATATTTCTGCTAAAATCCGGATAGTATTCCCTTGCCGCCAGCTGCAGCTGAAAGGAAAACGCCAGATTCTGGTCGATGTAGGGATTTTTCAGACTGGTCAGATCTCCTCTGGCGGAAGTCCTGCTCAGGCCATTGAAAAACATGATCTGCGCCATCTGCTTTCCGTTTTGCTCCGTTACCAGACGGGTGGTTTCCGGCACACCGTCCCTATGTAGATCGATGACAACTTCAATCGACGGGTTTTCGGCAAGCACCTGCTCCAGCGCCGGAGCCGCATTGGAATAAGCATGGTCGCGGTCTCCCACGTCATATTCTCCGGTGTGGTGCAAAACGCGAAGTCCGTATTTTTCTGTCAAAAGGCGCGTCAGGTATTCTCCCACCGCCACAACCGAAGTATTCGGATCCCCCTCTGTGGAATCCGAATACCCTTCCTGTGAATGCGTATGGTAAATTAAAATCTGCGGCCCGTCCGTATTGTCCGAAAGCGTCATATCCGCCCCGAGCAGTTTATCCACATTTAACTGATCGCTGCCAATCGTAGTACTGCTGTCCACCTGATAGAAATTCTGCCTTAAATAATCAAAATCTTTTAGCTTTTCCCGATTGATCGTTACCTTTTTGGAGTCGCCTGCGGTCTCATCCGCCGCCGCAGCCGCCGTTTCTCCGGCGTCCGTTTCCGAAGCCGGTTCTTCGGACGCATTTTCCGCCGGTTCGTCTGCTTTGCTCTCCTCTGCGTTTTCCGCAAGCATCCGTCCCATCTGCTCATTTTCCGCAGCCGCCAGATTTTCATAATCCATCTGCTGTTCGAGCTGGGAATCATACCAAAGCATTTGCTCATGATACGAAAAAGACGGAAACAGCATTGCCGTCACATCCTGATACATGGACGGACGGTCGTCTGATTCCGCCGTAACAACACCGGGGATATAGGTTTCCAAAATACCGTTATAAAACTTCAGCACCACATTCCGTTTTACCAGCGTCCAGAAATCCCTGCCCCAGTGATACCCGCAATAACCGATAATCGTGCAATTCAACAGCAAAAACAACAAAATCATACGATTTCCACTGCCCCGTTTTTTTCTTTGCACGCTACCACCACCCTTTTAAGGCATTATATGTCGGCGGTCTTTTCTTTATTCCCCAATAATGCAATATTCAGTCCTTCCGAAATCAGAAAGCTCAGCCGCTTGATGGCGGCATCGATGTCTTTGGGCGTAACAAACATCCCATGAAGCTGCGGAGAAAGCAGTTCCCTTGCCAACTCCTGTTTTTCCGATTCATCCAGTTTTTCCAGATTAGACAGCGACATGGCTTCAATCAGCGACGTCATGGCATCCGAAACGATCGTCGCCGCATCCACGACCGTCGGAACGCCAAGCGATAAAACGGGAACGCCCACGCTTTTTTCATTTAATGCATTTCTGTGGTTGCCGATTCCGCTTCCGGGCGTAATTCCGGTGTCCGTAAGCTGAATGGTGCGCCCCAGACGCTTTGCGTTACGGGCGGCAAGCGCATCTACGGTAATGACCAGATCCGGTTTTGTTTCATTGACCACGCCCCGCACAATTTCCAGACATTCCATTCCGGTCTGCGCCATCACTCCCGGTACGATTCCGCTGATCTTGCTGATCTTTTCACTGCCAAATGCGTATTTTCCAAATTCTTTGATGATATGACGGGTAATAAACATATTGTCAATGACTCGCGGTCCCAGCGCGTCCGGCGTAACCTCGCGGTTGCCCAATCCGACGATCAATACGGAGATTTCCAGCTCCTCATCCAGACTCTGCCAGTCTATTTTCCCGATTTTTGACTCCGGAAGCAGACGGCGGATGATCTTCGCCAGCTCCATCGAAATTTCCCTGTGATAGCCGGCATCGTCTTCCTCCATTTCCGGCGCTTCGATCGTTATATAGTGTCCTCTTGGTTTCCCCATGGATTTTGCTGCATTTTCCGTCTGAATGACTACGGTGCTGATGGTAATGCCGTTCTCCCTTTTTTCCTCCTGAAAATCCACGCCCTTCAGACCTCCGCGATCCTTCTTCATGCTTTCCTGACTCTCCAGCGCCAGATCGGTGCGAATCGGATATGCTTCCTCCATCATTCCAAACAATCCTCCCTTATCGAAAACTCCTGCCTATCCTTTATAATAAGCTGTAATTGAAATACCGTTCCTCTTCTTCGCCGTTTTTATTTTTTCCACGTATTTTCAAAATTATGTATTGACAAAACGCCACTGCCTGTCATATTATATATTAGTATGTTTCCGCTGAAACGTCCGTGTCCTTTTTAGCGGAAGATCAGAATGTAACAATGTATATTTCATCATTTGGAGGTGTACCAATTGGCTAACATTAAATCAGCAAAGAAAAGAATTTTAGTAACGCAGACAAAGACGGCAAGAAACAAAGCGATCCGCTCCGCCGTTAAGACATCCATGAAAAAAGTGGAAGCTGCTGTTGCTGCAAACGACAAGGCGGCTGCCGTAGAAGCGTTAAAGAACGCTTCCTCCGCCATTGAAAAAGCAAGCGCAAAAGGCATTTATCACAAAAACAACGCTGCAAGAAAGATTTCCCGTCTTTCCAAATTGGTAAACGGGGTTGCGTAAACAATCTTTTTATGTATGAAAAAACCACCAGTACCGTCATGCTGGTGGTTTTTTTTCGTTCTGGCGGCTGTACTGCACAAGAAACAGCTCCACCGCCATACGCTCATTCATTCTTCCTGTTTTTACCGCCTCTTCGTACTCTACGCCGTCGCGGACTGCCTGTTTTAACTG
>CANQCX010000127.1 GCA_947591115.1 uncultured Lachnospiraceae bacterium
TTCTGTGCTAAACGCCCGTCCGAGCGATGCGTCGCTTAGCGACTGGGGAAGCAGCATGAGCATCGAGCCGCGGATGGAGCTTCCAAAGACGCTGCGGCAGGAATATCTTCTAAAGGACTCCGAACAGCTTACGTGTGAAATGCAGATCACAAAGCAGCTTCCGGCTCCGGTTCAACAGGAGGAGCAGGTCGGGAAGCTCTGCTTTTATCTCAATCAGGAACCGATCGCGGAAATTCCGGTATATGCGGGCAGCCGGCTTGAGGCGTGGGATTTTCCGTCGTTGTTTTTTTGTCTGGTAAAGCATTGGATGATGATATAAAAAATTACGATTCTGGTTGAAAACAAATCATAAATAAGCTACAATACAAAATAGCGAAATTTTTTATTTTTTATAGATGGAGGGCATAAGATGAGTAGTAACAATGCAAATCTGGCGATGCAGCGTATCGTCAGGTTAGTCGATGAGAACAGTTTTATGGAAACCGGTTCTCTCGTAACGGCGCGCAATACGGATTTTAATCTGTCTGCGAAAAAAGCGCCGTCCGACGGCGTCATCGTCGGACATGGATTGATTGGAGGGAAGCTGGTATTTCTCTATAGTCAGGACGCGTCTGTTTTAAACGGTACGATTGGCGAGATGCACGCGAAGAAGATCGCCTCTGTGTATGATATGGCGCTGAAAATGGGCGCTCCCGTTATCGGCTTTCTGGATTGCGGAGGACTGAGGCTTCAGGAGGCGGTCGATGCGCTGGACGGCTTCGGACAGATCTATGCAAAAGAGGCGGAGGCATCCGGAGTGGTTCCACAGATTTCTGTAGTTTTCGGAAACTGCGGCGGAGGACTTTCTGTGATTCCGGCAATGTGCGATTTTGCGTATATAGAAGCGTCCTCCGGACGGATGTTTGTCAACTCGCCGGATTCCATTCCGGGCAACCGCGTAGAAAAATGCGATACCGCAGACGCGGTCTTCCAGAGCGAGGAGAGCGGCTGCATTGACCGCTGCGGCAGCGAGGACGAAATCTTCGCGGATATCCGCGCCCTGATCGAAATGCTTCCGTCCAACAACGGAGGGACGGTCTATACCGAAGAGTGCGAGGACGATCTGAACCGCGCCTGTGAAAGCATGGCGCAGATGAAGGGCGATCCGAGATACCTGCTTCAGGAGGTATCGGACGGACATGTATTTGTAGAAACAAAGGTTTCCTATGCGCGCAATATGGTTACCGGCTTTATCAAGCTGAACGGAATGACCGTCGGCGCGGTAGCAAACTGTACCGAGGTCTATGACGAGGAAGGAAAGCTTTCCGAAAAATACGACCGTTCCTTATCGGCAAGAGGATGCAATAAGGCTGCGGAATTTGTACAGTTCTGCGACGCCTTTTCCATTCCGGTGCTGACGCTGACCAACGCCGGCGGCTTTTATGCGAGCATGTGTTCGGAAAAGAATCTGGCAAAGGCGCTTGCGCGCATGACCTATGCGTTTGCCAATACCACCAGCGGAAAGGTAAACCTGATCACAGGAGAAACCTACGGAAGCGCGTACGTTTCCATGAATTCCAAATCAATCGGCGCGGATCTGGTGTATGCGTGGGAGGATGCAAAGATCGGCATGATGGATGCGGATATGGCGGCAAAGATCATGTATCCGGATGCCGGAGGGGATGAGCTTGCCGCAAAAGCGAAAGAGTACGAAGCACTTCAATCCGATGTCACGACGGCTGCGCAGAGAGGCTATGTGGATCTGATCATAACTCCGGCAGACACAAGAAAATACCTGATCGCAGCTTTTGAAATGCTGTATTCCAAAAAGATCGGGACGCCGGATAAGAAACATGGTACAAAATAGGAAGGTAAGGTTTATGAAAAAAAGAATAGCTTGGGGCCTCAGTTTTATTTTGGTAATGCTGATGCTGGCTGCATGCGGAAAAACCGATCCGAAAACCGCGGATTATAACGGCCGCACCTATGACGAGCTGGAACAGGAACTGTTTTTGAATGTCAATATGGTAGCGGGCATTTCCCAAGTGCTGCCGATGCAGGGACTTACCGTAGAGGATCTATCCAAAGAAGACATAAGAGAGCTTTTTATTACCAATTATCAGGTAACGGAAGCGCAGCTGGATTCCGTTGCACAGTGGAATTCGATTAGCTCCGAATTCGGAACGTGCGAGGAATTTGAAGAAGACAGCTTTGAAATCGAAAAATCAGGCAAGACGCTGACCACGAATTTAAAGCTGATATTTAAAAAAGACAACGGAAAAGAACGGCTGATCGATTTTCAGGTCGTCTATGATTCCTATTCTATGGAGGTAACCGGAATTACCATCGAGCCGGAGTATTCTCTGGGCGAGAAAATGTCAAAAGCGGGACTGAATACGGTTATTTCCATGAGCATCGTATTTATGGTGCTGATCCTGATCAGCCTGATCATTTATGCGTTTAAGATTTTCCCGTATCTGGAGCAGAAAAAGAAAGCCAAAACAGCGGAATCAAAAGGCGCGCAGACTCCGCCGCCGGTCTTTTCCATGCCGGTCGCAAGCGCGGCGGAGAAGCCGAAACAGCCGGAAGCGGACGATACGGAGCTTGCCGCAGTGATCGCGGCTGCAATCGCCGCAAGCGAGGGCGCTTCCACAGGCGGATTTGTCGTGCGTTCTATCAAGAGAAGATAATTTTAGGAGGATAAAAATTCATGAAAAGTTATACGATTACGGTCAACGGAAATGTTTATGATGTTACGGTAGAAGAAAAAGGAAGCGTACCGTCTTCGGCTGCCGCTCCGAGAAAAGCGGCTGCCGCTGCCCCTGCGGCAAAACCGGCGGCATCCGCAGGAGCCGGAAGCATTAAGATCGAGGCGGGCGCGGCAGGAAAGGTATTCAAACTCGAGAAAAAGGCGGGAGACGCGGTAAAGAAGGGCGATTCCATTCTGATTCTTGAAATCATGAAGATGGAGACGCCGGTAGTCGCGCCGGAGGACGGAACCGTAGCAAGTATCGAAGTTGCCGTCGGCGATTCGGTAGAGGCGGGCGCGCTGCTTGCCACTTTAAATGAGTAGTCCAAGGAGGAAACAATCGTGAGTTATGTAGGCGAAACATTATCCAACCTCCTACATCAGACAGCCTTTTTCAATCTGACATGGGGCAATTATGTCATGATTGCCGTCGCATGTTTTTTCCTGTATCTGGCGATTAAAAAAGGCTTTGAACCGCTGCTTTTGGTTCCGATCGCATTCGGTATGCTGCTTGTCAATATCTATCCGGATATTATTGCAAGCCCGGAACAGACCAGCAACGGCGTAGGCGGTTTACTTTATTATTTTTATACGTTAGACGAATGGTCGATCCTGCCGTCTTTGATCTTTATGGGCGTCGGCGCCATGACGGATTTCGGACCGCTGATTGCAAATCCGATCAGCTTTCTGATGGGAGCGGCTGCGCAGTTCGGTATCTTTTCCGCGTATTTTCTGGCGATTTTGCTTGGATTTAACGACAAGGCCGCCGCAGCGGTATCCATTATCGGAGGAGCCGACGGCCCGACCTCCATCTTCCTTGCCGGAAAGCTGAGGCAGACGGGACTGATGGGACCGATCGCCGTAGCGGCATATTCCTATATGGCGCTGGTTCCGATTATCCAGCCGCCGATCATGAAACTGTTTACCACCAAAAAAGAGCGGTCGATCAAGATGGCGAATCTGCGTCCGGTCAGCAAATTAGAGCGGATCCTTTTCCCGATCGTCGTAACCATTGTGGTATGTACGCTTCTGCCGACGACGGCTCCGCTGGTCGGTATGCTGATGCTCGGCAATCTGTTTCGTGAATCCGGCGTGGTGCGCCAGCTTCAGGAAACCGCAAGCAATGCGCTTATGTATATCGTCGTAATCCTGCTGGGAACTTCGGTCGGCGCGACCACCAGCGCGGAAGCGTTTATCAACTGGAGTACGTTAAAGATCGTCGTTCTTGGTCTGGTAGCCTTTATGGTCGGTACGGCGGCGGGCGTACTGTTCGGAAAGCTGCTGTGTCTGATCACAAGAGGAAAGATCAATCCTCTGATCGGTTCTGCGGGCGTATCGGCAGTACCGATGGCTGCACGCGTTTCCCAGAGGGTCGGAGCGGAGGAAGATCCTACAAACTTCCTTCTGATGCATGCAATGGGCCCGAATGTTGCCGGAGTGATCGGTACGGCTGTCGCTGCCGGCTGCTTTATGGCAATCTTTGGAATTTCATAATAGAAGGAGGATGTTATCATGTCAGAAGTGACTACAAAACCGGTAAAGATTACCGAAACGATATTGCGTGATGCGCATCAGTCCATGATCGCCACCCGTATGACGACAGAACAGATGCTGCCGATCATTGATAAAATGGACAAGGTAGGCTACCATGCGGTAGAGTGCTGGGGCGGCGCGACATTTGACGCCTGCCTGCGTTTTTTGAAAGAGGATCCCTGGGAGCGGCTGCGCAAATTAAAAGCGGGTTTTAAGAATACGAAGCTGCAGATGCTCTTCCGCGGACAGAACATATTAGGCTATCGTCCGTATGCGGACGACGTGGTCGAGTATTTCGTGCAGAAATCCATTGCCAACGGCATTGACATTATCCGTATTTTTGACTGCATGAACGATCTGCGCAACCTGCAGACGGCGGTTACCGCAACCAATAAGGAAAACGGCCATGCTCAGGTTGCATTGTCCTACACGCTGGGCGATGCCTATACGCTGGATTACTGGACGGATATGGCAAAGCGCGTGCAGGAGATGGGCGCGGATTCCCTCTGCATTAAGGATATGGCGGGACTTCTGGTTCCGTACGAAGCGGAAAAACTGGTAAAAGCGTTAAAAGAAGTGGTTGAGATCCCGATCGAACTGCATACCCACTATACCTCCGGCGTCGCTTCCATGACGTATCTGAAGGCGGTGGAGGCCGGATGCGATATCATTGATACGGCAATGTCCCCGTTTGCACTCGGAACCAGCCAGCCGGCGACGGAAGTTATGGTAGAAACCTTCCGCAAAACGCCGTATGATACCGGACTGGATCAAAAGCTGCTGGCGGAGATCGCCGATCATTTCCGTCCGATCCGCGAGGAAGCGCTTGCCATCGGACTTTTAAATCCGAAGGTATTAGGCGTCAATATCCAGACGCTTTTGTATCAGGTACCGGGCGGTATGCTTTCCAACCTTATTTCCCAGTTAAAGGAGCAGGGCGCGGAAGATAAGTATGAGGAGGTCTTAAAGGAAGTTCCAAGAGTACGGAAGGATCTAGGCGAGCCGCCTCTGGTAACGCCGTCCTCCCAGATCGTAGGTACGCAGGCGGTATTTAATGTATTGATGGGCGAACGCTACAAAGTCGCGACCAAAGAGACGAAGAAAGTCCTCGAAGGAAAATACGGCCAGACGGTAAAACCGTTTAATCCGGAGGTCGTAGATAAAGTCCTTTCCGAAGATGAAAAGGCGCAGAGCATTACCTGCCGTCCGGCGGATCTTTTGGAGCCGGAGCTTGCAAAGATCGAAGCGGAGATGAAGCAGTACAAACAGCAGGATGAGGATGTCTTGTCCTACGCGCTTTTCCCGCAGGTTGCTACCGATTTCTTCAAGTATCGTGAAGCGCAGCAGACACAGGTGGATGTCAAGATTGCGGATACGCAAAACGGAGCTTATCCGGTGTAATA
>CANQCX010000128.1 GCA_947591115.1 uncultured Lachnospiraceae bacterium
CCTTTAATCCACTCGCTTTTTTTAATATGCTCCGACATCCAGTCCGCTTTATGCGTCAGATTCTGCACCAGAACCTCCAACGGTACGCGAATCGTCCTTCCGCTGACGGTATGGGCGCACCGGTTTAGGTATTCCTCCAAAATCGCATGTTTGTCTTCGACACTGTTGTAGAGCTTCGGATCATCGCTGAAAAGGATCTCCATTTCCTCTAACAGCTCCGCTTCCGCAGCCGCTCCCGTTTCCTGCAGATTGCGCAGACATTCGGCAAGCTGCCGGAGGTTTCCTGCATACGCGCAGGTAAAAGCGACGCTTTCTCCGTTTTTCTCCGCCATGTCCAGCGCGTCGTTCCAATCCGCTCCGCGCAGCCGGATGCTGTTATGCTCTCCCACCTCGTAAAAGGCGCATAGATGCTCCAAAAGCAGATGCTCTAAAATCGTACCGTTGTATACGCTTCCGTCCGCCGTCTTTAGCTCCATGCCGCAGTCTTCGTCCCAAAGCTCGTCTGTGCCGCCTCCTCGGTACGACTGTCCGTCTTTAAAATAAGAGGTCTTCTGCATCAGAATATCCGCATCTCCGGTCTGGTCTATGTAAAGCTTGGTCGTCAGAAACGGCCATACGCCATGATCCATCCAGACGCGGCTGATCCCGTTACGGTCGGCAATGAATTCTCCCTGCCGGTGTCCGATGATGGTCGCATTGGTTCCATCGATGCGCACGCCGCCGTAGTTATCCAGAATCATCCGGCGTACCCCGTTCGGATCCATCAGAAGCAGCGAAAGGCAGTCCTGCCACAGATCCCGCCATCCTCTTCCGCCCCTGCCGTAATCATGATGCGGCAGAAACGAGCATCCGTAAAGCCGCCGGAGCATCGGCTGGAAGCTGATCCAGCGCAGAAAGGAGTCAAACGGCAGGTTTCCGGTATCGTAGCGGACGTTGACCTTGTTCTGCCAGTATTCCTTTACCTTTTCCAGCTCCTGCCGAACCTTATCCGGCGTATCATATTGAAGAAGCAGCTGCTTTAAGTATGCTTCGGTGTTTTCTTTTTCCGTAATTCCAAGAAGGATGACATAATCCGCGCTTTGGGACGGCTGCAAGATCGTTTCCGAAAACCGGAGCGCGCCCATTGCTTCCTTTCCTGCTATTTGCGTTCCTGCCAAAACACCCGCCTCTTTTTGGTATACGGCTCTCGGATGGGTGTAGATTCCGCCCTCGCCCAAAAACATTTCTACGGTCGGATAAAACGCTTCCGGTTTTTTCCCGTTTCCTGCGCCGACGACAAAATAAGTTTTGTGATTCCTGCGGTGTCCCTTTTCATCAAAAGACATCGTCGGCGTAACCGCAACGCCATACTCCTGCGTCCGGATCCGGTGCAGCATGGAGGTTACATTCCTGTGGTCGCGGATATTATCCGCGCTTCTCCCGTAAATCGGAATCGCTGCAACCGGAATCATGCTCTGCGGTTCGTCCGACAGGTTGCGGATGCGTACATGCATTACTTCCGCATTCTCATGAACCGGAACAAAAGAGGTAATCTCCGCCTCCAGACGATATTTTTTTGAGGTTCTTTTTAGCGTCTGCCACATCAGACCTGCCGTCAGCTCGCTCTCATCCTGCTGTTCGGTAAACTTCTCCAGCTCCGCTTCCGCCGACGCGCCGGCTGCCGACCAGCAGCCTTTTTTGGTTATGCACCAGAAATTTCTGGTGGAACGGTTGTTATGCAGATTTTCCGAGCTTACCGGTTCTAACAGGAACGATTCCTGATCGATTTTACTGTCTCCGCCCAGATTCGGTGTTACGGAGCTTTTCAGTCCGGCTTCGCCTGCGATCGGAAAATACAGATAGCTGTAATTTTCCGGCTCCCGAACCAAAAACGTTCCGTCCTGATCGATGAAGCTTATTTTTTCCATAAGTTCTCCCCTCCCATTGTCCGTTTGATTCGGTTTCATGCTACTAAACCTGCCAAAAAAATTAAATCAGATTCATTACATAAATGTTAGTTTTATGACGTGACAGAAAAAAGAATGCAAAAAATGGTATGCAGCCTGCGCCGCATACCACATAAAAGGAGAATAGGAGTAAAAAGAACTATGATTTTTCTTTCTGATAAACTCTCACGTAATCAATCTCATAATCGGAGCTTTCAAATGCCTCGTCATCGGGATAGCCAACCCATGTTCCGCCGACCGCCAGATTTAAGATCACATGAAACGGCTGGTTGAACGGCGTCGGGTACGCTCTTTTTTTCTGCCCCTGCACTGCGGAGTACCAGTCGCCCGTACGGTAGAATTCTATGCCGTCTACATACCAGATAAGCTGCTCCGGCAGCCATTCCAGCGCAAACTCATGGAAATCCGCTCCAAAATCGGCTCCGCCTGCAATCCGGTAGCTCCCCTGATTCTGCTTGTGCGGATTCCCGTAATGAATGGTTCCGTACGTCGCAGCCGTATCGCTTCCGAGTACCTCCATAATATCAATTTCGCCGCAGCTTGGCCATGGGCCGTACTTCATTTCGTCCGTCGGCATCATCCAGAAAGCCGGAAGATATCCTTTTCCGACCGGAACCTTTGCCCTTGCAACAAAAAGACCGTATAAAAAATCATGTTTGTTCTGCGTCGTTATCCTGCCGGAGGTATACGAATAGGTTCCGTCCGCATTTTTAATCTGAATCGGATGAAGCACCAGCTTCCCGTCTCGAAGCAAAATATTTTCTTTGGAATCCACGTACTCCTGAAGCTCTTCATTAACCCATCCCGGCTCATGAAGCTCTACATTCCAGTCCTCTCTGTTTAAATCCGTTCCCTGAAAATCATCCTGCCATTTTAATACGTAACCGTCCCGTAAAATCTTCTTTTTCACGCCTCCGCCATCCCTTCGTTTGTTTTTTACGGAATTTCTGATGACATTATAAGATTTCCGGCGGCAGCCATATACAAAAAATACATACAAAATGTCAGATTCATGCTGTTAAAATTCCAAAAATTTCCGGCTAAAACAACGAAACCAAAAAAACCGCGATGCAGGCTCCTGCCGCCACCGTAACCAGACTCCGCCGGCAATACGCCAGAACCACCGCCACCGCTACGCCGGCACACGCGCTGACAAAGCTGTCCGTTGCATAAAAAACAGCCGGAACGGTCATCGCCGTCAGACAGGCGTACGGCACGTAATATAAAAAGGAGCGGAGCCATATGTTTTTGATTTTTTTCTGAAATACGGTCAGCGGAATCATCCGGATCAAATAGGTTACGACCGCCATTGACAAAATCGATAGATATATCATGCTAATTTTCCCCGCTTTCCGCTTCTTCCCTGACCGGAAAGAGTACAGCTCCGATCAGCGATGCCGCTGTCGTACAGATAATAATGGAAATTCCGGCGGAAATTCCCGAAAAAACCGGCACATAATAGAGTACGCAGCGAAAGACCGCCGCCAGAACCGCTACGATCAAAACCGGACGGAGACGGACTGCTGCGGGTACGACCACCGCGATAAACATCCCGTACAATGCGACGCTTAATGCGCTGCTGACGGCCGGCGGCAGCAGTTGTCCGGCGGCTCCTCCCAAAACGGTTCCGCCCGTCCATCCCAGCACCGGCAGAATTTCCAGTCCGAGCAGATAAGGAAACGTCAGGCTTTTTGCATGGCTCATTGCCACAGCAAAAATTTCATCCGTATTGGCAAAAGCAATGACAAAACGCTGCCAGAGCGTGACTTTCTCCGAGAGCTTCTGGGAAAGCGAGAGGCTCATCAGCGCATAGCGCAGATTGATGATCAACTGCGTCAGCATCAGTTCCAAAATGGTTCCGCCCGCCGCAATGACCTGAATTCCGGCAAACTGTCCGGCGCTGGTCACATTGGTCAGGCTCATAAACGCCCCCTGAAACACCGTAAATCCCGAAGCAGCCGCCAGAATCCCGACGCTGAAGCTGACCGAAAGATAGCCGAGGGCAATCGGCGCGCCATCCTTTAATCCGCCGATCAACTCCTTTTTTCTTTCTTCCTTTTCCCTGTTCTTCATCCCGTTTCCTCCATGAAAATAAACAGTCCATTGGAAGAGCTCCAAACGGACTGCTGCATAGAAACAAACCTCTATTTATCCTTCCTGTTATCCCGCCTGCTTGGCGGAAGATTCATAACCTGTGCCATGCCGCCGGATATGGCGTTTATAAAAAAACAATACGATGGCTTCCAGATAGCGTTTGAGAACGATCTGGATTTCCTCCTTCGGATGAATCGGTTTTACCAGAATCGTCCGGATCCCAGCCAGATTTGCTCCCGCTACATCCGTAAAGATCTGATCTCCGACAAACAGCGTATTTCCCGCATGGGTTCCCATCTTCTCCATTGCCCTGCGGTAACCGGAGGGTTTCGGCTTTCCCGCCTTATAGATATAATCCGCCCCGACCGAATCGTGAAACATTTTTACCCGCGGTTCTTTATTGTTGGACAAAAGCAGACAGGAATATCCCAGCTCCTTTAAATGCGAAAACAAAAGAATCGCCCGCTCGTCGGCAGGCGCTCCATGCGGTACCAGAGTATTATCGATATCAAAGATAATACCCCGATAACCCTGTTGATATAATTTGTCAAAATCAATCGCATATGTAGAATCCAGATATTCTCCCGGATATAAAAAATTACGCATCCATCCATCCTTTTGCATGGCTTATAACGCAAAATTCTCCATCGGACGCAGCTCCTGCTCCTCCGAAAATCTGTTTTTTACGGTAAACCACGCATCGTCCCCCACGAAATACTGATACTGCTGCAGCTCCTGATCCTGTTCCAGCTCCTGAATGACTTTTATCACTTCTATCATAGCATTCTCCTAATCCAGCGCCTTTATACCAGCATCTTTTTTAATTCATTCATGAAAGTATTGACGTCCTTAAATTCCCGATACACCGATGCAAAACGCACGTAGGCAACCGGATCAAGATCCTTCATCTTATCCATCAAGATCTCTCCGATGACAGAGCTGGCGATCTCTTTTTCCTCTCGGTTAAAGATTTCCGTCTCTACATCATCCACCAGTCTGGTAATCTGATCTGCAGAAATCGGCCGCTTATGACATGCGCGCAAAACGCCCGCTTCGATCTTCGAACGGTCATACTGCTCACGATTATTGTCTTTTTTTACAATGATCAGCGGAATCGTCTCTACCTTTTCATAAGTTGTAAAACGCTTCCCGCAGTCGTCGCACAGTCTGCGGCGGCGTATGGAATTGTTATCGTCCGCCGGACGCGAATCAATGACTCTGGTATTCTCACTGCTGCAAAATGGACACTTCATCGTCTACCTCCATGTACCCCTCTGAAATGCAATCCAAGTTATTTTCAGTATAGCTGTCCTGTTTTTTCTTGTCAACCCAATGAGCTGTGGGAAAAATTACCCAATTTTTTTCTTCATTTCTTTCTCATCAAGGTCTACAAGTATTATATCGGGTCCAATCCGGATTATTTTAGACCAGGGGATGCAAAATTCAAAATCTCTTCCGAAACATCCCAGATATTTGCCCGGTCCGGGTATGATGATCGCGCAGATCCGCCCGCATTCCTTGTCAAAATCAATATCCCTGACATTTCCTAAGCATCTGCAGTCATTGACGTTGATGACTTCTTTATCGCATAAATCTGAAA
This sequence comes from uncultured Lachnospiraceae bacterium, assembly GCA_947591115.1. Lineage (GTDB taxonomy): Bacteria > Bacillota > Clostridia > Lachnospirales > Lachnospiraceae > Roseburia. The sequence continues at coordinate 5,641 of CANQCX010000128.1, forward strand.
AACGCATAGAATAACCTCCCT
>CANQCX010000129.1 GCA_947591115.1 uncultured Lachnospiraceae bacterium
AGCCCTTATATATCAGGCGTTGTAAGGCTTTTCTTGTTCTCGTAACTGTCAAAGACGGGATTATAGCACAGACTTTACAATATGCAAAGCATTTTTTTAACTGACCATCCCTCCGATCATGGAGGACGCCGTACACAGTACAAGCGTGATCAGCAGTTGAACCGTATCCTCCACTTTTCCGCCGTTTACCGCCAGCGACGCCAGCAGCAGGATTCCAAAATATATCGCGCCTGCGGCAGCGCCCCACAGGTATTTCCTCGACTGCATTTTTTTCCCGATGAAAAATCCGCCGGCAAATCCAACCAGAATATAGATCAGAATGATTGCAATCTCCGCCGCCTGCGCAGATAAATCCATCCGGTACATGGCGACGGCAAGCAGAAACAGCAGCGCGCCCGTCAAAAGATACATCACAACCAATACCAGTACCAATCCGCCTGCCGGATGCTTTTTCTTGTTCATAATCCTCCTCCTATCAAGGCCTGCAATATCTATACTAAAGAATATGAACAAAAAGAACGGCTTATCACTGTTTTCTGTTACAGTTCACAATTATTCACTGTTCGCGGGAACGGGATAACATCACGTATATTGGCCATTCCGGTCAGATACATGACGCACCGCTCAAATCCTAATCCGAAGCCGGCATGACGCGCCGAGCCGTATTTCCGCAGATCCAGATAAAATTTATAATCCTGCTCATGCAATCCCAGCTCGCGGATCCGCGCAAGCAGCTTATCATAATCATCTTCCCTCTGGCTTCCGCCGATGATCTCGCCGATGCCCGGAACCAGGCAGTCTACCGCCGCTACGGTTTTTCCATCGTCGTTTTGTTTCATATAAAACGCTTTGATGTCCTTCGGATAATCCGTCACGAAAACCGGCCGCTTAAATACCGTTTCCGTCAGGTAACGCTCATGCTCCGTCTGCAGGTCGCATCCCCACTTTACCTTATAATCAAAGCGGTCGTTGTATTTGGAAAGCAGCTTAACGGCTTCTGTGTAAGTCACTCGGGCAAACTCATTATTGACCACGTTGTTCAGCCTCTGCAGCAGCTCCTTGTCCACAAACGTATTGAAAAATTCCATTTCCTCCGGCGCGTTCTGCAGCACATAATTGATGATATATTTTAACATCAATTCCGCCAGCATCATATCATCCTGAAGATCCGCAAAGGCAATCTCCGGCTCCACCATCCAGAACTCCGCCGCGTGGCGCGTCGTATTGGAATGCTCCGCGCGGAAGGTCGGTCCGAAGGTGTAGATATTCTTAAACGCCATCGCATACGCTTCGCCGTTCAGCTGTCCAGACACCGTAAGATTTGTCTGCTTTCCAAAGAAATCCTGCGTATAATCGATGCCGCCCTTTGCCGTCCGCGGCAGATTCTTTAAATCCATCGTCGTTACCTGAAACATCTCGCCCGCGCCCTCGCAGTCGCTTCCGGTAATAATTGGCGTATGCACATAGACGAAATCCCGTTCCTGAAAAAAGCGGTGGATGGCATAGGCGCACAGGGAACGGACGCGGAAAACCGCCTCAAACGTATTGGTACGCGGTCTTAAATGGGAAATCGACCGCAGATACTCAAACGTATGGCGTTTTTTCTGCAGCGGGTAATCCGGCGTGGATACGCCCTCGATCGTTACCTCTTTTGCCTGTATTTCAAACGGCTGCTTTGCCTCCGGCGTCGGGATCAGCTGCCCCCTTACAATGACCGCCGCGCCTACATTGATCTTTCCGATCTGCTCATAATTTTCCAGTCCGTTTGAATACACGACCTGAATCGGCTCAAAAAACGTGCCGTCGTTGACTACGATAAACCCGAAATTTTTGGAATTGCGGTTGCTTCTTACCCATCCCCCAACCGTAACCTCTTTGTTGGCATACCTTTCACGCTCGTGAAAAATATCCCGAATATTGATAAGCTCCATTTATCCTTCCCCCTTTTCCTACGTTTCTTTTTCGGTAACCTCGGCATGATCGGCAACATAGCTGGCAGCCTTATTCGACTGATAAAGTTTTCTTAAATATGCTTCGCCCTCTTCTTCGTTTCCCGCGCCAAAATACCGGAACGTATCCGCGTTTTCCTGAAAACCAAAGCTCTGGTTGTCCAGAAAGCTCTGAAGATAATCGTTAAATTCGTCTTCTTCCACTTCGATATTTTCTTTTTGCGCAATCAGACCGAAGATCAGCTCCGTCTGAATCTGCTCGGTAAGGATATCCTTCCATTCCTCCTGCGCTTCCTCCAGCGTCATCTGGTAGTTGGTTTTTACGTATTCCTCCAGCGTCTGTCCTTCGCTCAGGTTATCTTCCTGCAGCTTCTGGTACTCCCTTACCCTTGCCTCAAGATAGTCGTCCGGAATCTCTACCTCGCAGTTGTCCAGCATATACTGGCGCGTTTTGGAAATGATTTCCGAATAGCGGTTGGAAGCGGCGCTTTCCTCCAGATAGCTTCTGACATAATCGATAAGCTCCTGCTTCGTCTTTAACCCGTACGCCTCGGAAAAATTCTCCTCGATCATTTCATCGGTCAGCATATCCATAGTAATTGCCTGATAAATTCCATGTATCACAAATTGAAACGTCGTCTTTTTCCCCGCCAGATCCGGATTATTCTCATACACGTCCGGAAACGTGACTTCGCTTTCCACCGTAGAACCGGTTTCGGCGCCGATCAGTCCGTCGGTAAATCCCGGAATATAACCGTTATCGTCGCTGATCTCCAGCATCACGCCCTCTGCGGAGCCTCCTTCGAACGGCTCATTGTCCAGATATCCCGTATAATCCACATTCACGTAATCGCCCTCTTGTATGAGAGTCCTGTCCGTAACCGGTACGGTGCCGATCCCGAGATTGTCCAATACCTGAAAAACCGTATCTTCTACCATCTGATCCGTCACTTCATAACTCTGCGCCAGCTCGATCGGGATCCCGTCGTAATCGCACAGGGAAATGACCTGTTTTTCGGGATCGATGTCTATCTGACCGCTGCGCTTTTCCTTTTCATCTCCGCATGCAGTCAGGCTGCACGCCAGAACCAGACCGCATACTGCTGCCGCTGCTGCTCTCTTATTCATATTCATCAAATACTTCCTTCCTTTTTTTGTGTCGTGATACAACTTAACCTAACTAACATACCATATCTTTGCCAAAAATACAAACATTGCCTTGAGTTTTTCCATTATCAATGTTAAAATGGTTTCCAGCGAAAAGAAGGAGGAAGTTATCGTGAATGGATTTACCATCGCATTATTGATCATTGCCGCTGTCATGATCGTGGCGTTCATCGTGCTTTATGTTCTCGGTAAAAGGGCACAGAAAAAGAAAGAAGAACAGGATGCGCAGATTGCGGCTGCTGCACAGACGGTTACGATGCTGGTAATTGATAAAAAACGAATGCCGCTGAAGGACGCCGGACTTCCGCAGCAGATTCTCGAGCAGACGCCGAAGCTCATGCGCCGTTCCAAAATGCCTATCGTAAAGGCAAAAGTCGGTCCAAAGGTCATGTCCCTGATCGCGGACGACCAGATTTTTAATGAGATTCCGGTCAAGAAAGAGATCAAAGCATCCGTCAGCGGTCTGTATATCACAAGCGTCCGCGGTCTGCGCGGCCCGTTGGAGAAGCCGGAGGGCAAAAAGCGTTTTCGTGACAAGATGCGCGACAAATACAACAGTCTAAACGCGGAGTTAAAAGCCGAAAAAGAGGCTTCCGCCAAGACCTCGTCCAAATCCAAAAAGAAATAAAACGAAACCCTGCTGCACAGACGCAGCAGGGTGTTTTTTATGGTTTTTACATGGTAAGATGAAATTCTTTCGAATCCTTCGGCTTTGCCTCCATCTGAATATGGCAGTCCGCCACATAGGCATTGTTGATCTCCAACCCGTATTCTACCTCGAGCCGAATCTCGTTTTCCTTCTCGAAAACCTCTACCTTCGTCGCATCGATCCCGATCAGGAGGCTGCCGTACGGCGTATAGTAATACGTCACATGCTTTTTGTTTTTTTCGAACACCATGTGTACGCTGGTCAGTCCGTCTTTGGTAAGCTCCATATATCCCGGAGCGGCTTTGACCATGTTCCTCGTCTTTTCTTCAAAGCCTTCCAGCACCTCATCGTAAAGAAAAAAGTGCTTGTCGTTCTTATAATAATATTTGCCCGGTGCAATGACCTCCACAGAATCACTCCCGTTTTCCGGCATCATTTGAAGTCCCCTTACGGATAAGATAACGTCCTTCGTCATTCCATTCTCCTTCGTACTTTACTGCTGCTACAGACATTCTATCTGTTTTATCGGAAATATTCAAGAAATTTCAAGCGGATCTTGAAATTACCGGAATCAAACACGTCTTCGTACTCCTCCGGCGTTAAAACTTCCCGCAGCGCTTTTTTGGCATCCTCGTTTACAATTTCAAAGACGCTTCCGCGAAAACACATATTCGGGTACAGCACGCACCACCAGTTATGCCCTTTCCCCTGACCGAGAACGATTTCCAACGCTTCATATTCTCCCTCCGGAAATGTATAATCCCCGTATGTTTTTTCCGGAAAATAAGTATGAGTCAGATACGCGCGCGCCTCATAATCGAAGCCGTTTTCGTAAAGCACCTCTTTTGCCGCCGTCGTGATTTCTGCCATATTCTCCTGTATGATCCTGCGTGAGTCCTCCAAGCTTTTTGCTTTGGACAATTCCGGCTGCAGCAGGGTTCCGACAGCGTCCCTGACCTGTTCCTTTACCTTCTGGTCTTCTTGCCCATCGCTGTTGGCAAGCACATGAAAACGCAAAATTTTTTCTGCGATTTCCGGCTGCAGGGGATCCGTTTCCTCTGCTCCGGCACGATAAGAAAACAATACGGAGGTCATAAAAAGCAATATCAGCGCAATTTTTCCTTTCACTTTACATCTTCCCTTTCCGGATCACATGACGCCGTTTTTGCTTTGAACGGTCCGTAACCCTACAGAAAGTCTTGACCGAAACAAAAAATTTATACAATTATTTTTCCACAGAGCCTTCCCATAGAATGGTGTCCTCTTTTACGCTCAGATACGGAAGGTTCCATGTTCTTCTTTTATTTTCTTTTTCATCCATCAGATCTCCCAGCGTCGGCAGCCGCGTTTCTCTCCCGAATTCATGATTTTCCAGCAGCTCCTCGATGTAGGTGCCCAGATCCTCCTTCAGGTTTTTTTCCGCTTTTAAGACGTCCTCGAGCTGATCGGTAACGCAGACATAGGTATTGCGCGGAAAGATTTCTTTCTCCTGAAGCAGCGTCAGCATCGCTTCATACTGCTCCTTATCTTCCAAAAACGACCGGCTCATCAAAAGCACCTTCAAATGGTTATAATCGGCGATCTTGTTTAAGCTGTCCTCATATTTTTCCCAAGCCTGCGCAAAATTGCCGGCATACTCCATCGCCGCGGGATCGTCTCCCGCTTCGTCCGCCGCATCCGGTTCCGCCCGAAGAATCGGAAATACATAGGTAAAGCCGACCTGCTGCTTGCTTTCATCCAGCGCAACCGCCGCAAGCATCGGAAAACTCCGGTCTTCCAGCTCCGTTGTCCGGCATCCCGCCAGTTGAACCGCGCATCCCAGCAGAAGCGCGGCGGCGCAGATTTTTTTCCATTTTTTCCAACTCATTTGCGTTTCCTCCC
>CANQCX010000130.1 GCA_947591115.1 uncultured Lachnospiraceae bacterium
TCCGCCTCGCTCGGCGCAATATTCCGAAGCGGCGTCTGTGAATTTTTCCTTGCCCGCATCCAGATATATTCCTGACGAGAATCCACGACGATTCCCAGCTTTTCATTCGCCAGCAGGATCGCATCGGAAATACTGTCCGTAGCCAGCAAGACATCGCCTTTTACATATACATAAAAACGTTCTCCCTGAAGCTCTCCCTGAAGGGTGTCAATCGATACATTACGATTTTCCTCCACGATGACATTGGTCGGGGTAATTCTTTTTATCTGCGTTGTTTTCGGTTCTGTTTTTAACGCCAACTGTACCTGCGTTTCTTTTACGTCCGTTACCGTTGTTGCTACAGAAACATTTTTTTCGGTATCAACCTCGCGGTTCATGATCATATCTTCTTTTGCAAAAATATATTGTCCGTCGGACGGCTGTACCAGCGTGACGCGGATCGTATAATCTTCTACCTGAATTCCGCCGATATAATAACCCTGCGGACGATATTCTTTTATGACCTGAAAATCTCCTTCGGAAGTATTTAATATTTTTAGTCCGTTCATCGGAAACGCGGTATTTCCCGCCGCATCGAGCTGCACATCCGCTGCATTCGCAATTCCATAAATAAAATCCTCGCCGATAAACCCGAGCGCCTGAAGATAGCTTTCCCCGCCTTCGCTGATTTCATGCACGCTTCCGTCATTCAGATCCATCAGCTTTAACGACGTGCTGGAATAAACCTCGTTGGAATCCGACCATGCAAAATAACGACCGGAGGCGGAAGCGGCGCAGCAGCCGTCCTTTAATCCAGTAATCATTTCCGTAACGGTTAGGGAATCGAGGTCGATCCGGTATACATTTCCCATCAGCATAAGATAAAGCTGCTCCTGATCGTTTTCATATAAAAGCTGTCCCAATTCCGCCTTCAGGACTTCATAGGACTGCTGCGACGGAAGAAACGCTTCTTCTTCTATGGTGTGCGCCAATCCGTCGTAATGATAGACGCCGACGCCGACTTCTCCTTCATGCTCGCCTCGATTCATGTAGCCATATACCAGAAAGTCCACGCTTCCGGCTTCATCCACCCTTACAATGTTAATGCCATGCTGTCCCCAGTTTTCCCTTGCTTCGATTCCTTCCGCACTCCGGAAGCTGAAAATCTGGGACAACTCGCCGTTTCCCGGATTGTAGCACCACAGCTCCCCTTCCTGCACGAAACAGACAATGTCCCCCGCCTCGCTTGCCGCATACTCCACATCGGGATTGCGGATCCCAAGCTGGATGTCCGACTGATCCGTAATAAAATTATTTTCGCCCCGAAAAATCTGATTCATGGTGCGCTCAAAATTAAGCACGTACATTCTGGTCGCGGTTTCCCGCAGCCTGTAATATTCCTCAACATTATAATATTCCATCTCGCCGGCTTCATTCGTAGACGCCAGCACATAATGAAGCGTTATGACATTATAGGAGGAATTGATCTCCTGAAACGAAACCGTCGGCTGCGTCATCGGCTGTCCCTGAAACTGCGCCCATGTGATCTGCCTTAGGGTACAGCTTAAATCCACGTAATTTAACGTAGTCGGATCTCCGGTCGCCGCATCCATGTAGGTCGGGATAAAGGTATTGGCATCCTCGCGAAACGTATAGTCATGAAACTGCAGCGCAAATTCCATGCATTCATCCACATAACAGGCCGTCGTCTGCATAATACGCGTATAGTAATATACCGGCGCTTTTTTGGTTTCCAGTATCAGAATAAATTGATATTCTTCTGGACTTTGATATCCGCGCAGAGACGGTTCTCGCTGTAGGAATAATCGGTAATTTCGCCGTCCGCTACCAGCCGTTCCCCATCGATTCCGCGGATCTCATAAGAAAGCCTGTCCACCGTCATGCCGTAAGTGTCCACTTCCAGCGAAAGCTGCCGGTCGCTGCCGATCGGGGTAATCGTGTCGCGCATTTTCGCAACGTCCATTTCTTTGACATACCCATGCAGCTCATTGATCGCAGTTCCGTTGTGATAAAAACGGACAAGCGGCAGTTTGGCTTCCTCCATCGCGGAGGTTAGATTTACATTCGTCTGGTTCGTAATGATGCTGAAGGAAATCAGCGCGCCGATGAAAACAAGCGCCAGTACCAGCGGTTTTACCAATTTTTTCTTCATTTTACACCTACTCCTAAATTCAAGACTCGCATGCGAGTCTTGAATTATGATAGCTATATTGTAGATACTTTTTGAAATTTACGCAACCGATTTTCCGGTAAATTCCATTCTACCACCAGCGGTGGCATCTGCGGTGCCGGCAGCGTCTTTTGTATACTTCGTTGCCAAACAGCACTCCGATCATGGAGCAAAGCCATCCGTCGCAGGATTCCTGCGACTGCGCCATCAGCAGCGGCTCCTTTTTTTCTTCCGCTTCCGTTCCCGGAAGCATCTGTCCCTCCGGAGGAAACAGGGCAAAAATACTTTTTCCGAGTCCCATCGCGTTCATCTGTGATTCCGGCATACGGTCTGGCATCATCTGCGGATTCGGCAATCCGTTTTTCATCATACTTCTGTCAATGTCAGAATCTAAATCCGCCTCCTCCGTTTCCCCGCCGGACATCCGCTCCGGCATCGCGTCCTCCTGTTGGACGCCGGCTGCATCCGGCGGATTTGGCATACCGTTTTCTTCTTCGCTGATCTTCCGGTAAAGGTCGAGAACCTCCTTTTCCATCATCATCCGATCCGGATTCTCATCAAACATCCGGCTGCCTTCAAATTCCAGCTCGTCACACCGGTCTTTGATGCATTCCAAGAGCCGTTTCACTTCCTGAGGATAAAGCTCCTGAATCCGTTCCATATCCTTTTCGTACTCCATCTCCGTTAAATAGAGGTTCTGCATCGGGTACGTCATATAAAAAGGTATTTTACTGTTTGGTTCCTCGTTATAATCCACGAAAACTCTCCAAATTGTCGTTACTCTAGCATATGCAGCCGTCCTTCAGAGGTTCTATGATGATCCTGTCATATTTCGGATAATTTTCATGCAGCAGCTCCGTAGCAACATTTCCCTCTTTATCCTGTGTAAAACGATACAGATTATACTCGCCCTTCCGGTACGCATAATCTTCGCCGTTATCCTGAAAATGCTCATATGTCCCCTCGCCCGGAACGCTTAAGATCCGCAGGGTATCATACGGCTTCTCCCCGACATACTGCATCGGCTCATACATCGGAATCAAACTGCCTGCCTTCAGATAGATCGGGCACATATCCAGCGGCGCGTCACGCAGCAGATATCTTCCGCCCTCCAGCCGCTCTCCCGTCCAGAAATCATACCAGATTCCCTCCGGCAGATAAACTATTTTTTTCACGACTCCCTGCTCTAAAACCGGAGCGGCGAGAATCTGTTCGCCGACTAAAAACTCGCCGTTCAGGCTGCGCACCTGCGGATCGTCCTCATAATGAAGGATCAATGGCCGCATGACCGGAAGACCTGTTTTTTCGCCCTGATAAAACAGATCGTAAATATACGGCAGAAAACGGTAACGCAATTCTATATATTTACGGCTGATCTCCACGACCTCCTGCCCGAACTGCCATGGTTCCTGACGCCGGCTTCCCATAGCGGAATGGTTGCGGAACAGCGGCGAAAAACATGCGGCCTCTACCCAGCGGCACATCAGCTCCGGCGTCGCGTCCGCGCCGAAGCCGCCGACGTCGGCTCCGCAAAACGCAAATCCGCTCATTCCCAGATTGCAGAGCTGCGGAACGGTCATCTGCAGATGCGCCCAGAGGCTCTGGTTATCGCCCGTCCATACCGTTGAATATTTCTGCGTTCCCGAATAACAGGCGCGCGTGATCACAAACGGACGCTTTCCGGTCTGCTCCTTTAACGCCTCAAACGTGGCTTTCGCCATAAAATGGCCGTAGACATTGTGGATTTCCGCATGGTTCGTCTTCCGCTCGCCGTCATAAAATACCACGTCGTCCGGAAGCGGTCCTTTGAAGCTTGCCGGTTCGTTCATATCATTCCATATGCCGCACACGCCCATATCGGTCAAAAATTTATGATGCGCGCCCCACCAGTCACTTACTTCCTTTCTTCCGAAATCCGGATAGTTGGCTTCGCCCGGCCAGACGACATTGACATATACGTCTCCGTCCTCCGTTGTGGCAAAATAGCCGCGTTCCATTCCTTCTTCATACATAAAATAGTCCGGCTCCATTTTTGTTCCGGGATCTATGATCGTAACCGGCTTGTAGCCTTTTGTTTTCAATTCCTCAAACAATGCTCCCGGCTTTCCGTAATCCTTTTCATTCCACGTAAACACCTTAAAGGCGTCCATATAATCAATATCCAGATGAATCACGTCGCATGGAATCTTTAAGCTGCGGTACGTTTCCGCCACCTCCTGAATGTCTTTCGCGCAGACATACCCCCAGCGCGACTGCTGATATCCCAGCGTCCAGCGCTGCGGAAGCGGCGTGGTTCCGGTCAGCCATGTATAGTTTCCGATAATATCCTTTAGGGTTTCTCCTCCGAGAAAATAATAGTCCAGATTTCCGTCGTCCGCTCCGTAATAAAAATAGGCCTCCGATTCTTTTCCCAGATTCAGATAACTGTGAAACGTATTGTCAAAAAACAGTCCGTACGCCCCGTTTTTCTTTTTGCAGATCAAAAACGGAATGGATTTATAAAGTGCGTGGAAATCTTCCGTATGCGCCTGCGGAATGTCGGAATTCCAGTTTTCGTATTCGTAATCCCGCTTGTTTAAAAATCCGGATTTATCGCCGAGTCCGTAAAATGCGTCTTCTTTTTCCAGCGCTTTTACCGTCTGAACCTGATAGCTTCCTTTTTGCAAATGGGAGGTATCATGTCCTTCCGCCGCAAGCTGCTCCATCTCGCCGCTGCTGATTGCCGCGCCGGTTTTCCGCTCTCCCCGATAATCGCTTAATAACAGACGGCGGCGGCTGTCATAAACGTCCATGTAAAACCCATCCTGTATCCGAACGGATAACCGTTCTGTCTCAAGAAGCAATTCTTTGTTCTTGTAATCTGCATTGATCCGTACCGGTACGGATTTTTTCTCCTCGACCGCTTTGGAACGATGGGAATCCGACCAAAGGGGAACAAAGATATTAAAGACATCTTCTTTTAAAAATTCCAAAATTACCTGCCGGTTTTCAAACTGCATGATGATCTGGTTTTCGTTTTCGACGTACGAAACAAATCTGCCATACTCCATATTCTTTTCCTCCTGCCTGATGATCCTATATTGGTATCCTTTTGGATAAAAAACACGTATGCTTATCCGCATACGTGTTTTGTGTCTGACACCTTCGCGTTCCTTCGCTAATTTCCTGCAAAATACGCGTCAATTCCGTCCGCAATGCCCTGTACCATTTTCTTTTGATATGCGTCGTCCTGCATATTGGTATCGTCTGTGGCATTTGTCATATAACCCATTTCCAAGATCGTAACCGGAACCGTACTCCAATTGATGCCCGTCATGGTGTCGTTCGCCTGAATTCCCTGATTTTTCATTCCGGTAGCGGCGCAATACGCGTTTAATATATCCTGACTCAGCCGGTAGCTTTCACTTGCCAGATTTGCAATATACGGATTTTTAGAGGATGGCGTAAGCGCCAATGC
>CANQCX010000131.1 GCA_947591115.1 uncultured Lachnospiraceae bacterium
CCGTCCAGATTATACTGAATGGCAGCCGATATGATCTGGTTTACCAAATTCTGGCGGGTTGAGGTATGCGTCAGGACGTAGGTGCTGTCGGTATCCGGATTGTCCAGATTATTGACAAGTCCCCATACTTCGATATTGTTCTGGTGGCAGTAGTTCACATAGGAAGCGCTCGCTAAATCGGAAATATTGCCGTTGTTGTCGTTCAGATGGAACCACGTCGGGGAAATGACATTGATTCCTTTGGTTTTGGACAGGATGTTTGCAATATCCGAATTGGAAGAAGCGCTGGTTACCTGATGCCATGCCATACAGATTTTTTCGTCTTTTTTAATGTGTTGAAAAGCTTCCGGCACATAATCGCTGGCATACTCCTGCGTTACCCGCTTTTTATTCAGGGTATTGGAACGCACATAACCAATGATTCCGTTTTCGGTCATTATTTCCGTCCATTTGGTATCTTCCATAAGTACCGTAACGGTATCTTTTTTCTTTAAATCCGCCAAAATCGGACTTTTAATACCGCCCAGAACGCGGACTGCAGTATTTTTTCTCATTGTGGTAATTTCTGCCGTCTCATGATCGGTTGTAATGACCAGACGGGATGGATCTTCATAAAAAGAATAGCTAAAATCCGAATACTGTTTTACAAAATCAATGTCGATCAGCGCGGAATCGGAGGTTGCCTTTACGATCGGGCGGCCGAAATCTACGGACGAGCGTGTTTCCAGATACGTATTGCTGTCGGCAGATACGGTAATCAGATCCGAGGCGGAAGAATAAAACAGGATATTTTCATTGGAATCCCAGTAAAAACGCGGATTCAGCCGATCGTGTACAAATTGGTAATCCAGATAGAGCGAGTCCTCCGCCTGTATCGCAAAGGCATCCAGCAATTCGAAGTTGAAAACGATCGCCGCCTGCTCCTCGGATTGAATCTGAAAATATTCCGTCAGATCCTTCCGCTCCTTTGTCGGAGTATATTTTTTGATCAGCGCCGCAAGAAGCAGACCGATTACGATTAAAAGGATCAGTCCGATCACGACAAGCACAGGTAAAATTTTTTTCTTCATGTAAAAACGGTTCCCCTTTCACAACTATTATAAGAGTGATTATAACATTGTGCATATCCAGATTCAAATAATTAGTGAAATTCCTTTGGGATTTTTGCATACGGTGGCAATAAAAGGACTGCCGTCCGGAAAATATTTTACCGCGGCGGCAGTCCCAAGTCTTTTTCTCTCGCTATCCTGAGACGAAGAGAAATGGCATTGAGACCTCTTCTCTCCATACAATTTCTATTTTTTTATTGGTTAAAAAGTTACTGTGTCATTTAATGACCGTTTTTATTTTATGATGAAGGACGCACCACCTCCTCGTCTTTTGTTCCCCCGCAGTGCGGCGGAACGCTTACATGAATCATGGCGCCCCGATATTCGATAGGGGCAAATTCAATCAGCAGCAGCATAGATGTTTCTTTTCCCATAATAGACCTCGCTTACCATAGAGAAACTTGTGGTATATTATTTTAGTAAAAGCTTCTCCAAAACTGACCAATCAGAGGGAGTTAATTGAAACGGATTTTCCAGAAAGGGAACGGTCTGGACAGAAACGCGGTATTTGCGGCGGAATCGCAGTATATCTTCTTTTATCCCCAGATTCCCCAGAAGAATGATTTCTTCCGAATGATTTTGATATTGACTGAAAAACGACTCCATCCATTTTCCATAACGTGCTTCTTTCCAAGGACAGACGCTTCCGACCACCAATTTTTTCTGGCATCGCAGGAATTCTCTGCAGGCCGCGGAAGACGGATTCAAAACGCCTAGATCAAGTACGAAACAGGCATAGGGTTTTCCCAGCAGCTTTGGAAGCTGCTCAAAGGTTGCTTCCGGATAAAAATCCATGCCGAGAAAACGGAAGAAGGATTGCGCGGAGCCGGAGGAGAGGCATGCAATCTGCCTGTTCGGATTTAATTCCAGATAGGCTGTTTTTTTCCGCTGCCGGTTGGCCAGCAGGTTGGTCAGGGCAAGCGCAAGATGCGTTGCTCCGGAACCATGCTCGATCCCGCCGATTCCTATGGTCTGCGGAACCGAAAGTGTTTTCTTTCGGGTAAAAAGCATATGTCGAACCGTCCTTTCTCAGACAGCAAACGGGACACAAAATCCGTTTTTTCCTTTGTGATCCGAAACGGATCCGGATCATAAAAATAAGAATGAACCGGAAGGGAAAAATGATTTGCGTAGAATTTTGCAGAACTGCGTATGCCCGGATTACAGATTATTTTTAAGCGGCCGCGATACTTTTTCAGAAATTCGTCCTGTTCGATGGCATCGGCCCGCCGCCAGAGGGCATCCGCGCATAGGAAAAGGATAAGCTCCGCTTCCGCCAATTCAGGCTTAGAAGGATCGCTGCCGTAATCCGTTACGCGAATGACGTTTTCTGGCTCGGGAACGCGTATGCCCGGCCCGTATCTGGGATAGCCGCAAAAATTTTTGTAATGCATGCAGCCGTTCGATTCCCACATTCCCTTTTGAAAGGTATGCATTTTGCGCATACTGTCTGTATCGTTTGATTCAAAATAACAGGCAGGATATCCCAAAAAGTTCAATGTAGAAACAAGCGATGCTGCAAAGTGGGTAACGCCGCAGCCTGAAAAACTCCCGATTACTGCAATAGATGTACAGAGATGCGCCTGACCGGCTCGTGATGATTCCTTGCGGATTTCAGAAAGAAGCTCTTCGACCGTTTCAAAACGCAGAGCTGCTTCTGTTTCGGTTGCTTTTTGGATCATATGCAGAATAGGACGGGAAAGCGGCGGATTGGTATAAGAACTCATATATTGCATGATTTTTCCAATCGAGTAAATATCTGCCGAAACGGAAAGCGCGGTTTGCGTGTAGCTTTCCGGTGCGGAAAATCCGATATTCCCGTATCGTTTGAAGTTATTTCCTAAACTGGTAACATAAGATGAGACGCCAAAGTCGATTAATTTAACCTGATTCCCACATACTATAATGTGCTCCGGTTTTAAATCGCGGTAGAGAATGGGATTTGGCAAAGCCGTATGCAGATACAAAAAAATTCCGCATAGCTGCTCACAAAATGTAAAAAACTGGTTTTGGGAAATAAATGTCTGATAAAGCAGATAGTCTTCCAATGAATCTCCCCGGATATATTCTTCCACAAGATAATAATAATTATCATCTTCTTCAATATCGTATATCATAGGAATTCCGGGATGCTTAAGAGATTTTAGAAGTCTTGCTTCTGATAGTACAAAGAGTTGGGACGAATCATTCTTGGGGATGAGTTTAACGGCCCGTTCCGACTCAAGAGACTGGTGTCTGACAAGATACACAGTGCTGGAACTGCCATGTCCTAAGGTTCTGAGAACCTCATACTTGCCGGACAAGATAAATTGCTTCTTCATATTTGTAGCTCCTTTTGGTCAGGAGCGCATCTCTTGTATACTCTTATAGCACAGTCTGTTTTAAATTGCAACTGTTTTTTTGAAAAATTTTCCGTAAAAGGAAAAAGTTTAAGAATTTTTAATGGTTCATCATACTTTACATCAAATGCGCATTTGATTATAATAAGTGTACAATTTACAGGGAGATTTTCAAGATAGGATGTGATAATATGAAAATTGAAAAAGTAAATGAAAATCAGATTCGCTGCACCTTGACCCGAGAAGATCTGGCGAATCGGCAGATCCGGTTAAGCGAGCTTGCATATGGAACGGAGAAAGCCAAGATGCTGTTCCGCGACATGATCCAGCAGGCAAACTACGAATTCGGATTTGAGGCGAACGATATTCCGCTCATGGTGGAGGCGATTCCGGTATCTGCGGATTCTATCATATTATTGATTACCAAAGTGGAATATCCGGAAGAATTGGACACCCGATTTTCAAAGTTTTCGGATCCGGACGACGAACTGTTTGATGCGGAGGATCCGGACGGCGTGATGCCGGCGGCTGTCAGCAAGGGCGCGGATGATATTCTGGGGATGTTCCGGAAGCTGCGCGGGCAGCAGGCGGCGGAGGAAGCTGCGTCTACGGCGGAAGATGAGCGTCCGGAGTCGGATCATCCGCAAATACCGGATGCGGATTCTATGCGGCCGGAACCGGAGCCGGATCTGACAAAGATGTTTGAATTCCGCCGGATGGATCAGGTAGAACGTCTTGCGCATGTGCTGGACGGATATTATTACGGAGTCAACGACCTCTATAAAAACGAGCAGAAGAACCGTTTTTATCTGCTGCTGCATAAAAGCAGCCATACTCCGGAGGAATTTAACAAGGTCTGCAATATTATCTGTGAATATGCCCTGCAGAAGAACTTTACCAATTCGGTGGAAGCATATTTTTCAGAACATGGAAAATTGATCCGGAAGAATGACGCGCTGCAGGTTTTGGCAGCTTTGGACGACGGTAAAGTTT
Organism: uncultured Lachnospiraceae bacterium; assembly: GCA_947591115.1. Lineage (GTDB taxonomy): Bacteria > Bacillota > Clostridia > Lachnospirales > Lachnospiraceae > Roseburia. The sequence goes on from CANQCX010000131.1 coordinate 4,442, forward strand.
TCCGGTAAATCAAACAGGAGAGGGGTTCCCTCTCCTGTTTTAGATGCCATAGTATGCCAAAAGGCTGCCGGCGGCAGCCTTTTTGTATGCCGCAATTTTCATGCGCAAATAATTCCGGCGGATGCGCTTTGCATATTTTCTATACCGGATCTCTATGCCATGTCATGCGCTAAAAAATCATTGATATCGTTTACCAGATCATCCGGTTCGATCCCATGTACCATAGCCGCTTCTGCGATCGTCTCCATCTGGGAAGAAGGGCAGCCGAGGCAGTGCATACCAATATTTAAAAGCATTGGCGCAATGTTTTCGTCGATTTCAAGAAGTTCGCCGATCATGGTGTCCTTAGTAACTTTTGACATGAAATTATCCTCCTTTTCAAATTTCCTTTCCAATGTGGCTATTATAATACGTTTCCCTTCTAAATGCAAATTATACTTTTTCGGGTTTCCATATTTTACGGGGCGGACGGTTAAGAAATCGCAAAAAAAGACGATATAAAAGGCAGATGATATTTTGACAGGGATTGTCGGAATGCGGTGCATGGATGCAAAAACGGGCAAAGCAGGAAGGGAAAAGCTTATGAAGATCAATCGTAATATGTCAGCGGTAATGACCAATAAACAATTGCTGCGTACGGAGAATCGTTTATCGACATCTATGGAGCGTTTATCCAGCGGTTTAAAGATCAACCATGCTGCGGATAATCCGGCAGGGATTGCGATCTCCAATAAAATGAAAGCACAGATCGACGCGCTGGATCAGGCGGAGTCGAATGCTTCGGACGGAGTATCCGTCATTCAGATTGCAGACGGCGCGCTGGGAGAAGTCAGCAGCGTTTTGCAGAGGATACGGGAACTTTCCGTTCAGGCGGCAAACGGAACAAACGCGCTTTCCGACCGCGAAAGCATTCAAAAAGAAATTGATTCTTTAAAAAAAGAGGTAGACCGTATTTCTTCCAATACGGAGTTTAACACCAAATCGCTGCTGGATGGCTCCTCTGATATAAGGGTTTATGCAGAAAACGCTACCCGTATCGATATTTCCGATACGGTAAATCCGGATATCTATACGCT
>CANQCX010000132.1 GCA_947591115.1 uncultured Lachnospiraceae bacterium
CCGAGAGATTACTTCGGGGAAGGCATTGATCCTGAGGTCAAGGAAGCGGTGCTTGCGGCGGCAAAGACGCTGGAGGAAAAAGGCGCGTCGGTCGAGGAATTTGACCTCGGACTGGTAAAATACGCCATTCCTGCCTACTATGTCATTGCCTGCGCGGAGGCAAGCTCCAATCTGGCGCGGTTCGACGGTGTCAAATACGGCTACCGGACGCAGCATTACGAAGGTCTGCACAACATGTACAAAAAATCCCGTTCCGAAGGCTTTGGCGCGGAGGTTAAGCGGCGGATCATGCTGGGTTCCTTTGTTTTAAGCTCCGGTTATTACGATGCGTACTATCTGAAAGCGCTGCGCGTCAAAGCGCTGATCAAAAAGGCGTTTGACGATGCGTTTGCAAAATATGATGTGATCTTGGGACCGGCGGCTCCGACTACGGCTCCGAAGCTGGGAGAAAGTTTAAGCGATCCGATTAAAATGTATCTGGGCGATATTTATACGGTTTCGGTCAATCTGGCGGGACTTCCGGGAATTTCCCTTCCATGCGGCATGGATTCCAAAGGACTTCCGATCGGAATGCAGTTGATCGGCGACTGCTTCCAAGAGAAAAAGATCATCCGCGCGGCATATGCGTTTGAACAGACAAGACCGTACCGGCACAGTCCGGCGGCGTGCGAAGCTGCTGCTGCAGCGCAGCGGGAAGGGGGAAAAGAAAATGAGTAAGAATTATGAAACCGTAATCGGTCTGGAAGTCCACGTAGAACTGGCGACAAAGACAAAGATTTTCTGCTCCTGCTCTACGGCGTTCGGCGGAGCGCCGAATACGCACACCTGTCCGGTATGTACGGGAATGCCGGGATCGCTTCCGGTTTTGAATAAACAGGTCGTGGAATATGCGGTTGCCGTCGGCCTTGCCACCAACTGCACGATTACCCAGTACAGCAAATTTGACCGGAAAAATTATTTTTATCCGGACAATCCGCAGAATTACCAGATTTCCCAGCTTTATCTTCCGATCTGCCAAAACGGGAGCGTAGAGATCGAAACCTCCGCGGGAAAAAAGAATATTCGTATTCATGAGATCCATATGGAGGAGGATGCCGGAAAACTGGTGCATGACGAGTGGGAGGATGTGTCCATCGTCGATTTTAACCGTTCCGGCGTACCGCTGATCGAGATCGTATCGGAACCGGATATGCGCTCGGCGGAGGAGGTCATTGCGTATCTGGAAACGCTGCGCCAGACGATTCAGTATCTGGGCGCTTCCGACTGCAAATTAAACGAAGGCTCCATGCGTGCCGACGTCAATCTGTCGGTTCGGGAAGCCGGCTCCACGCAGTTTGGAACCAGAACCGAGATGAAAAACCTAAACTCCTTTAAAGCCATTACCCATGCCATCGAAGGCGAGCGGGAGCGTCAGATCGAGCTTCTGGAAATGGGCAGAAAGGTCATTCAGGAAACGCGCCGCTGGGATGACAATAAGGAATCCTCCCATGCCATGCGTTCCAAAGAAGACGCGCAGGACTACCGTTATTTTCCGGAGCCGGATCTTGTTCCGATCGTGGTATCGGATGAGTGGATTGAGGAAATCCGTTCCCGCCAGCCGGAGCTGCGTCCGCAGAAGCTGGAGCGTTACAAAAAGGAATATGACATTCCGGAATACGACGCCAAAATTTTAACCGGCTCGAAACGGATGGCGGATCTGTTTGAGGCGGCAACCGCGATCTGCGGCAAGCCGAAAAAGGTTTCGAACTGGCTGATGGTGGAAACGATGCGTCTTTTAAAGGAAAACGAGATGGATGCCGACGAGCTTTCTTTTTCGCCGGAGCATCTGGCGAAGCTGGTAGAGCTGACGGAGTCGCAGACGATCAACAGCAGCGTTGCCAAAGAGGTTTTCGAAGCGGTCTTTCGCGAAGATGTCGATCCGGAGGCTTATGTAGAGGAAAAAGGACTTAAAATGGTCAACGACGAGGGCGCGCTCCGCAGTACCATAGAACAGGTCATAGCGGACAATCCGCAGTCGGTAACGGATTACCGGAACGGCAAAGAAAAAGCGATCGGCTTTCTGGTCGGACAGACGATGAAGGCGATGAAGGGAAAAGCGGATCCGGCGATGGTCAACCGGATTTTGAAGGAAAAACTGCAGTCTTAAGAGAAAATTAATTGTTTCTTGCAAGAAATTTGTTTATAATTGAGAAAAGCAAAAAGGATACCTGCAGGGAGGAAGCACAATGTACGATACACAGGCGGCAGCTGTGATTGCGGAAGTTCAGAAGGCGGTTACCGGTAAAGACGACTGCATCCGAAAAGCGTTTGCGGCGATTTTGGCAGGGGGCCATATATTGATCGAGGATGTTCCGGGTGTCGGGAAAACGACGCTTGCGCTTGCGTTTTCCAGAGCGATGGATTTGAATAACCACAGGGTGCAGTTTACGCCGGACGTTATGCCGGCGGATATTCTGGGATTTAGCATGTACCAGAAGGATACGGGGCAGTTTGTCTACCATCCGGGCACTGTGATGTGCAACCTGTTTCTGGCGGATGAGATCAACCGGACTTCTCCGAAAACCCAGTCCGCGCTTCTGGAAGTAATGGAAGAGGGCATGGTTACGGTGGACGGTGTCGGGAGGGAGGTTCCCAAGCCGTTTATCGTGATGGCGACGCAGAATCCGAAGGGCAGCGCCGGAACCCAGCTTTTGCCGGAATCCCAGCTGGATCGTTTTATGATCTGCATGAGCATGGGTTATCCGGATATGAAGGCGGAGGTTGCGATTGCAAAAGGAAAGAGCCTGCGCCATTCGCCCGAACAGGTGCAGCGCGTTTTGTCAACGTATGAACTGCTGCAGATGCAGGGAAGGGTTTCGGACATTTACATGCATGACAATATCTATCAGTATATTACCCGTCTCATGCAGGCCACCAGAAAGAATCCCTATATTGAACTCGGCGTAAGTCCGCGCGGAACGATCGCCTGCGTGCGGATGGTAAGGGCGTGGGCGTTTCTGGAGGGCAGGGACTATTGCGTACCGGAGGATGTGGAGGCGGTCTTTTTGGACGTTACGAAGCACCGGATCGTACTCAACACCAAAGCGCGTGTTTCGCATGTGCCGGCGGAAAATATACTTTCCGGAATTTTATCGGAGATCAAGCAGCCGGCGTCTTATACGCCATAGCAAAGGAAGCAGGGAATCGTGTTTAATTTTTTCAGTGGACTGGCATTGATTGGAGCCGTATTTTATATAGCGATGATATACAACAGTCCGGCGATCGCGCTTTTGGGCGTGGTGCTGGGCGTGTTTTTTGTGCTTTCTTTTGTCTGGCTGCTCGTTTTGCAGACAAAACTGCAGATTCGCCTCCGGATACCGGTTGCGGTTTCGGAGCAGAAAAAGAAAACGGCAGTCGAGGTTCTAGTGGAAAACAAGGGCGGGGCGGTCTGTCCGAAGCTGAAGCTTCGCCTGAAAGTAAAAAACCGTCTGGAAAAACGCTTTCGTGCGAAATGGCTTGCGGCGGGCGCGGCCGACCGTAGGGAAAACCGTTATGTCTATCAGCTTTTCTTGGAGCGGTCGGGCAGTTATGAAGTAAGTCTTGGAAAAGTCCGGATCTATGATCTGACCGGACTTTTTTCTATCGGCAGGAGGGAAAAAAGCTCCGCCGGACTGACGGTGCTTCCGGAAATTACCGAAACTATGGTGCGGCTGACGGCGGCGGCGCGGAATTTTTTCGGAGAAACCGATACCTATGACAGCCGCTTTCCGGGACATGACAGCAGCGAAATGTTCGGCGTGCGTCCGTTTTGCGATGGCGATAAGATTCAGCGGATCCACTGGAAGCTGAGCGCCAAGCTCGATGAATGGATGGTCAAAGAAGACAGTCTGCCGCGGGCGTGTCCGGTCGTGATTTTTCTGGAATATCAGGAATGGAAAAAGGGCAGGAATCTGGAAATTTTATTGCGGCTCGCAGGAAGTCTGTCCTTTTCCCTGATGGATGCCGGCTGTCCGCACTTTGTTTCATGGTTTAGCAGGGAAAGCGGAGATATTGTCCGTTTTCGGGTGGATAAGGAAGAAGAATTCTATCTGTTTTTGACGTTTCTGATGGAGGATCTGCAGAAAACTCAAGAAGGCGGGGCGGAGGCGCGCTATCGGGAAAAATTTCCGGGGGAGCGCTATATATACGGACTCCGGCTCGATGACCGGCTTTGCGTTTATCGGAACGGGGAAATGTTTGTCCGGTTTTCATCGAACAAGTGGGAAAAGCAGCTGCAGAATACGGAATGGATTTTTTAACGGCAGGGAAAAAGATGAGCAAAAAGGGATTGCATTGGGACTATCGGAGCCATACGACGGAAAAAACAACATATTTATCATGGAGCAGGCTTCTGTTCTGCGGTCTGATGATCTTTTCCGCCGCGTCCCTGCTTCCCGACGTGTTTCCAAATCTTCGTCTGACGGCGGCGGACATTTGGAAGGCGGAGCTTTTTGCGGCGGTTTTGTTTCTGGTTCAGGAAGGGGCGCTTCCCTTTGCCAAAAAAGCGAAGGTACCGGTGCTGTCCGCGTCGTGGTTTCCCGCCCTGCTTTCCGGCGTTTATCTGGGCGGCTTCCTCTGCTTTTATTTATGGAATCGAAAACGGCTGGAGAGCGGAATCCTGCAGATCGGAACCGATTATCTGACCAGGTTCAACAAATACTATAAAACGGCGTATGCGGTTCCGGCAGGGGATCCGGCGGAGGTTTCGGGCACGCTGCTGTTTGGACTTCTGCTGCTTTATACCCTATTTTGGATCTTGACCATGCTCCGGCGGAAATGGCTGTGGATGGCGTCGCTTCCGGTTTTGATTCTGATTTTGGAGCTTCTGGTAGGAAAAGCGCCCGGATGGAAGGGACTGGGGCTGCTGTTGTTCGGCGTCATCCTGTACGCCTCGGGCGAATGGGATTCCTGCGCCCCAAACGTCTGTCACGAGAAATCCACCAAAAGAACAAACGCTTCCGTCCGCAGAATGCTGTCTCGGGCAGCCGTCTGCATCATTGCGGGAATTCTGCTTTGGACGGGAGCCGGATGGTTCCAAAAGCCGGTCAATGCAATATTAAAAAAATCGCCGGAAATGCTGCAGTTTCAGCATGATCTGGAACAGAGAATCTCTTCTGTGAAGCTGCCGTTTTTCAAAAACAAGGTAAGCATTACCAACCAAAGACCGAAGTATCAGGACAAAGAAGTTCTTCAGGTGGAAAGCACAAAAGAGGTAGACGGGAATCTTTATTTCCGCAATTTTTACGGAACGGATTATGAAAACGGAAGCTGGCGCTGCGATATGGCGGACTATGCACAGGCCGCCCAGAAAGCGGACAGCCTTCCGCAGGAGACGGCATTTGAACTGGCGGGACGCCTGTATTGGGCGGCAGAGCAGGATCAGACCGATTATACCATTACTTATACGGATGGATGGGGAAGCGACGCCTGCATTCCTTATTTTACGGATCTGGAACATGCCAAAGGAATCTCGGTTGTGGACGACGGACGGGCAAA
>CANQCX010000133.1 GCA_947591115.1 uncultured Lachnospiraceae bacterium
AAATTTATTGTAAGCCTTTTCGACATCCGCCTATACAAAATCAATTGTAAAAATATCAAATTCATGATATAATATTTCATATTTTATAAAATACGCAGTTTACCGGACACACCGGCCGCCTTGAAGGAAAAGGAGAATACCAACATGGACACAAATCTGCATCAGGAATGGTACCGTCAGGAGAACCATGTCAGCGAAGAGGAGATGCTGCACCGCTCCCCAATTGAGGAATTTGCATTTTATGAAGCTGTCAGTGCCGGAGACATCGATGCCGTACGGCTCAACTGCGAGCAGCAGCGTTTTGCGGATCCGGAGGGAATGGGGATCCTCTCCGTCAATCCTGTGACCAACATGAAATATCATTTTGTTGTCGCTACCGCCATGGTTACCCGTTTCTGCGTAGAAGCCGGCATGGAGATGGAGCAGGCCTTTCGCCTCAGCGACTTTTACATTTTAAAGCTAGACCGCCTTCGCTCGATCGAAGAGATCCTGCAGCTCCACGATAAAATGGCGCTGGATTTTACCGGCAAGATGCGGCTGATACAAAGAAAAGGCACTTCAAAGCCGATTACCGAATGCATTGAATACATTTATGTACATATTAAAGAACGGATCACTGTAGAGGATCTGGCGGACCATACCAAACTGTCCGCCAGCTATCTTTCGCGGCTTTTTAAAGAGGAGCTGGGCATTTCCATCAGCGACTTCATCCGCGAAAAAAAGATCGAAAAGGCTCAGAATCTGCTTCGTTACTGCGATTTCAGCCTGATTGAGATTTCCGCCTATCTGTCTTTTTCCTCCCAGAGCCATTTCATCCAGTCGTTTAAAAAACTGGTCGGAATGACTCCGAAAAAATACCGCGACCTCTATTATGCAACCAACTGGCCGGTCCGCCTGCCAAAGCAGACGAACCCAAACTGATCTTAGTTTGCTACGACAGGAACAGCTCGATTTCGGTATTCTCCTCCATCAAAGCCTCCGGAACATAGCTGCCTTCCGTTTCTTTGCCGTTTACCAGCATTTTCCTGCATCCGCTTTCCGCATGATGCGGATTGCGGATAACAATATGCAGATGTTTTCCCCGAAAATCTTTCTTTATCTCCAGTTCTTCCCAGTCCTTTGGGATCGCCGGTTCGATCTTTAATCCGTAAAAATCCGGACGCATTCCCAGAATTCCCTCTACGCAGCCTACCATTACCGTAGACGCCGTTCCGGTCAGCCAGTGGACATGCGAACGTCCAAAGTACGGACTTGCCTTTCCTTCGGTAAACTGGCCGTAGCAGTACGGTTCCAGCTTCCGGATCTCGGCGCGGCTATTCTGCGCCGCCGGCGCATTTTCCATAAAATAGGTAAACGCCCGCTCTCCATGTCCCCTCAGCGCCTCCGCCAGAATGATCCATCCCTGCGACTGTGAGAAAATTCCCGCATTTTCTTTGGTTCCCGCGTTGTAGATTACAGCAAGCGCGCCGTCAAAGGCATGTTTGTGGTACGGCGGATCCATTAAGATCGCCCCGTACTTTGTATTGAGCCTCTGATATACGCTGTCCAGCGCCGCATCCGCCTGTCTGTCGTCCGCCAGTCCGCTGATGACCGCCCAGCTCTGCGGATTTAACCACATATTTGCCTCCGGATCCGTACGGCCTCCGATCGTCTCGCCCTTCTCGGTAAATCCGCGGATAAAACGATCCTCGTCCCAGCACAGCTTTTGAAGGATTTGCTCCAGCTCCTTTTGCTTTTCATCCAGATAGCAAAGATATTCGCCGTCCTCCTTCTGTTTGGCAAACGTTTTCATGATTGTCATGGCAAGGTAGAACTGAAATGCCACAAAGGTGGATTCTCCGGCTTTTCCCAGACGCAGACAGTCGTTCCAGTCCGCGTACAGTCCCGCCGGCATTCCATGACTGCCCAGACGTTTCATCGAAAAATCAATGGCGCGTTTTAAATGCTCGTATACCGTTCCCTCGTCCCTGTTTGCAAACGGGATCCGCTCCTCCATAAAGGAAAGGTTTCCCGTTTCGGAAACATATTTATATATGGTTGGAAACAGCCACAGGGCATCGTCCGCCCGATATTGCGGATGTCCCGTTTCCTGAACGTAGGACGGATCATCCGGAGTATCTTCCTGTCCCGCGTGATGCGTAAATTTTACCAGCGGAAGACCGCCGCCGTTATCCACCTGCGCGGACAGCATAAAGCGTATTTTTTCAACCGCCATTTCCGGAGCAAGATGAATGACGCCCTGAATATCCTGAACCGTATCCCGATATCCGTATCCGTTGCGGAGACCGCAATAGATGAAGGAAGCGGCTCTTGACCAGATAAACGTCATAAAGCAGTTGTAGGCGTTCCATGTATTGATCATCGTGTTAAATTCCGGACTTGGCGTGCGCACCTGAAAATGGGAGAGCTTTTCGTGCCAGTAGGAAATCAAGGTTTCCAGCTCCTCCCTGCAGACCGTCTGCGGAGCTTCGTAACGCTTTAAGATTTGCTCCGCTTCGGCGTCTTTTTTCATTCCCAGCACAAATACCAGCTCTTTGGATTCGCCCGGCGCAAGTTGGAAAACAGTAGAAAGCGCTCCGCAGCCATTGACGTTGTAATTGAGCGCGCCTCCCAGATCTCCCTCGGCAACCCCTTTCGGATCGCCATATCCATGATAGCGTCCCAGAAACGCTTCTTTATCGCCGCAATAGGAATCCACCGAAGCTCCTGCCAAGCCGAAAAAGCGTTCCGTTACGATTTTATGGTCTACCTCTTCGCCTTCCTCCATCCCGTCCAGATTTCCATGAATGAGCTGGCGGATCCGATCGCCCTGAAACGATGTGGACGTAATAAACTGGGAATACTGCAGATTGACCTGATCCTGCTCATAATTGCTGTTGTTGGTAAATTCCGCATATCCGGTTACCGTCAGGCTCCGTTCCTTACCGGACTCATTTTTCAGCGTTACGCTCCACACCTCATACGAGCAGTCCAGCGGAACGTAATAAAGCGCCTCCGAATGAATTCCCGCGTAATCGGCGGATATTTTCGTGTATGCCGTTCCATGTCTGCATTCGCTTTTGTATTCGCTTAAATCCTTTCCTACCGGCTGCCACGATGCCGACCAATAATCATGACTCTTATTATCCCTTATGTAAATATAGCGGCCCGGCTGGTCGAACCCGTTAAACACATAACGCAGAATCCTGCCGTTCGCCCCTGATTTTGCGAAGCTGTAGCCTCCCGCATTGTTGGAAATGATCGCGCCGTATTCCGGCGAGCCAAGATAATTTACCCAGGGCGCCGGAGTGTCCGGACTGGTAATTACATATTCTCTTTTTTCATCATCAAAATAACCGTACTGCATGTTATACTCCTCTCTCTTTTTTACCCCATTTTTACTTCTACCAGACATTGCGTTTTTCCTTCCGGTATCGGAAGCGCGCCCTCCGGTTTTACAGGTGTTCCGTCCACTTTTACCGACGTTACCCCATGCTCCACATGTGCAGAATTATCGACAACGATCCGGTATCGGACGCCCCGATAAACGCGCTCCGCCGTATAACTCTCCAGACTGTCCGGAATACATGGATCGATCCGCAGTCCTTCCAGCGTCGGTTGGATTCCCAAGATGTACTGGCTGATGCAGACGAACATCCACGCCGACGTTCCGGTCAGCCAACTGTTTTTTCCCTCTCCGAAGGAGGCGGCATCCTTTCCCGCTACCATCTGGCAGTACGCATACGGCTCCGTTCTGCGGACCTCACTCTGCTCCTCCAGATAAACCGGACAGATCTTTCGGAAGATTTCAAACGCGCGGTTTCCATGTCCCAGCATGGTTTCCGCACAGGCAACCCAGGGATTGTTGTGGCAGAAAATTCCGGCGTTTTCTTTATATCCCGGCGGATAAGAAGTAATCTCCCCCAGCTCGGTGTGATATCTGGTATACGGCGGCTGCAGGATCATAATGCCGTACTTGGAATCCAGATAGGTTTCTACGCTCTTTAACGCCTGCTCGGCCTTTCCGTTTTTTAGTCCGACACCCGCCATTACGCACATTCCCTGCGGCTCGATGTATATTTTTCCTTCCTCGCACACATGGCTTCCGACCGGATTGGAAAACGCGTCATACGCGCGCAGGAACCATTCGCCGTCCCAGCCGTCCGTTTCTACCGCCTGCTGCATTTTTTGTATTTCCTTTTTTGCCAAAGCAGCTTCTTCTTCGTTGCCCAGATAACGGCAAAGCTCCTTGTATTCGTTTCCGTATTTGATAAACATGCCCGCTATAAATACGGATTCCGCGACCGGTCCCTCGTCCGGTCCCGATGTCTGAAAGCTCTCTCCCGGTTCCTCGGAAAAACAGTTTAAGTTCAAACAGTCGTTCCAGTCCGCCCTTCCGATCAACGGAAGATGATGCGGGCCTTTGTTCGCCGCCGTATACCAGAAGCTTCTGCGCAAATGCTCCATCAGCGGCTCTGCCTTTGAAAAGTCGCTGTCCCATGCGCACTTTTCCTCCAGAATGGAAAAATCTCCCGTTTCCCTCAGATACGCGCAGGTTCCCGCGATGAGCCACAGCGGATCGTCGCGGAAGCCTCCCCCGATATCCGCATTGCCTTTTTTGGTCAGCGGCTGGTACTGGTGGTAGGCGCTTCCGTCCTCCATCTGCGTATTGGCAATATCCAGAATACGCTCTCTGGCGCGTTCCGGCAGAAAATGCACAAATCCCAGAAGATCCTGACAGGAATCCCGAAATCCCATGCCGCGTCCCAGTCCGCTCTCATAATAGCTGGCGCTCCGGCTCATATTAAACGTTACCATGCACTGATACTGATTCCAGATATTGACGGTGCGGTTTAGTTTTTCATCCGGCGTCCGGACAAGAAAAACGGACAATAGCCGTTCCCAATAACTGCTCAATTCCTTTCTTGCCGCGTCAACCTGCGCATCCGTCCGGTATTTTTTCAGCAGCGCTTCCGCCGGCGCTTTGTTGACGGCTCCTTCCGCCGTAAATTTTTCCGTTTTCGGATTTTCGCAGTAGCCTAGCACGAAAATAAAGGAGGCGGCTTCCTCCGGCTGCAGCGTAACCTTTAGATGATGCGCGCCAACCGGCTGCCAGCCATGCGCAATGCTTTGGGAGCATTTTCCTTCTTTGACGGCTTTCGGATTTCCGAAGCCGTTGTACATGCCCAGAAACGCTTCTCTGGAGGTGTCGTAACCTTCAATTTTCCGGTTTACGGAATATACGGCATAATAATTTCTCCGCTCGCGGTATTCCGTAATATGGTAGATCGTGCTGCCGTCCACCTCCGTTTCTCCGGTTGAAAAATTCCGCTGGAAGTTGGAGGCGTCGTCCTGCGCATTCCAAAGACAGAATTCTACAAAACTGAACAGATCGACGGTTTTTTCTTTCGTCCCCTCGTTTTTGAGGATGATGCGGTTGACCTCGCAGGCGTCCTTTACCGGCACAAACGCTTCCAGCTCCGCCGAAAGATG
>CANQCX010000134.1 GCA_947591115.1 uncultured Lachnospiraceae bacterium
AACGCCGGAGCTGGAATATTTTTATCCGAATGACGTACTGGTAACCGGATACGATATTATTTTCTTCTGGGTCATCCGTATGATCTTTTCCGGCTATGAGCAGATGGGAAAGGCGCCGTTTTCTACGGTGCTGTTTCATGGTCTGGTAAGGGATTCGCAGGGGCGCAAGATGAGCAAATCGCTTGGAAACGGGATCGATCCTCTGGAAGTGATCGATAAATACGGCGCGGATGCGCTGCGGCTGACGCTGATTACCGGAAACGCACCGGGAAATGATATGCGTTTTTACTGGGAACGGGTGGAGGCGTCCCGCAATTTTGCCAACAAAGTATGGAATGCCTCGCGCTTTATTATGATGAATCTGGAAGGGAGCGGCGTAACGGAGCCGTCTCTGGAAAAGCTGCATCCGGCGGATCGGTGGATTTTGTCAAAAGTCAATACCCTTGCCAAAGACGTGACCGAAAATATGGACAAATTTGAACTCGGGATTGCGGTGCAGAAGGTCTATGATTTTATCTGGGATGAGTTCTGCGACTGGTATATCGAAATGGCGAAGGTGCGGACATACCGGAAGCAGGAGGAGCCGGAATCGGCAAATGCGGCGCTCTGGACGCTGAAAACCGTTCTGACCGAAGCGTTGAAGCTGCTTCATCCGTATATGCCGTTTATCACAGAAGAAATTTTCTGCACGCTGCAGAGCGAAGAAGAAACGATCATGCTTTCCGATTGGCCGCGCTATCGGGAGGAATGGAACTTCCCGAAGGAGGAAGCGGCGATCGAACATTGCAAGGATCTGGTCAAAGGGGTTCGGAATGTCCGTACGGAAATGGACGTTCCGCCGTCGCGCAAGGCAAAACTGCTGATCGTATCGGAGGATCCTTCGCTTTGCGCGCTGTTTGAGGAAAACCGCGAGGTCTATGTCAACCTTGCCTATACCAGTGAAATTACGGTAAGCAAAGAGAAGACCGCAGTCGGGGAAGATGCGGTATCGGTCGTCATACCGGGGGCGGTCGCATATCTTCCGCTGGAGGATCTCGTAGATTTTGAAAAAGAAAAGGAGCGTCTGCTCAAAGAACAGGAAAAACTGACCAAAGAGCTGGCGCGTTCGAAAGGGATGCTTTCCAACGAGAAGTTTTTAAGTCATGCAAAACCGGAAAAAGTACAGGAAGAAAAAGAAAAACTCCAAAAATACGAGCAAATGATGGCGCAGGTGCAAAAGAGACTGGCGCAGATGAAACAGTAATTGCAATATTTTTCATATCATGTTATAGTAAAGACATGAATACCCATTATAAACAGGAGTTTGTCTATGGAAGAAAAGAAGCGGGAGATTATTGTTCGAACATCATATGACGAAATGGAGGCGTTTGTAATGCTTCCGGTCATTCCTTTTGATGAAAGTTATACGAAGGATGAGATCTATGCGGCGCTGGAGGCCAAGAGGGTTTCAAGCGGCGTAGACGACGCTTGCATTGACCGGATGATTTCCGAGCGTATTTTTGGCAGAGAATGTCTGGTTGCGAAAGGGGTTCCGGTAGTAGACGGAAAAGACGGATATTATGAATTCCAGTTCAATACGGATCTGAGTGCGAAACCGAAAGTCCGCGCGGACGGCTCCGTTGATTACTGGAGTATTCATGTTGTTGAAATTGTTGAGGAAGGGCAGGTCATTGCGATCTACCATGATCCGGTAGACGGAAAGAACGGCTGTACCGTAACCGGCAAGCCGTTAAACGCCAAGCGCGGACGTCCGCTGCCGCCGCTGACCGGACGCGGATTTGACCGTTCGGAGGACAATCACGTTTATACCGCCAACACGACCGGCAAGATCGAAAAGAACGAAAGCCGGATCATGATCTTAGAGGTATATGAAATTTTCGGCAATGTCGATATGAAGACCGGCAATGTCGATTTTCGCGGCGACGTCATTGTACATGGGAATGTCACTCCGGGGATGAAGATCCATGCGACCGGCACCATTACGGTAGACGGGACGGTGGAGGCGTGTACGCTTGAGGCCGGAAAGGATATTATCCTTCGGGGCGGCGTGCTTGGAGCCAATCGGGCGGTCATCAAAACAAAAGCGAATCTATACGCAAAATTCATGGAGTATGCCACGATCGAGGCCAACGGCTCCATTGAGGCCAGTTCGGCGTTAGACTGTATGATTACCTGTTACGACCGCATTTATATGAGCGGGAAAAAGGCGAATATCATCGGAGGCGTGGTCTATGCCGCTAAGGGAATCGAGGTTGATTGCTGCGGCAACGAAACAGAACTGAAAACCAGAGTAGAAGCCGGAGTGCACCGTACGCTGTTAAAGCAGTTATACGATCTTCAGGAGCAGGTCAACGAAGATACCCAGATCATCGAGAAGATCAATTTCGGCCTGCAGCAGTTTGAAGAGATGGCAAAAGAGAAAAATATGGACGTCAAGAACGACGAACGCCGGCTGGCGCTCCTTCGTGCGAGGATCATGCGGCAGGCGCAGCTGGCGACTTCTACCGATAAAGTAAAGCAGTTAAATGAGATCATGGAAAGAGCAAAAGGCGCGAAAATACGGGTTATCCATGAGATCTTTCCGGGAGTATCGGTGGTTATCGACGATATTGTCCTAAACATGAAGGATTATCAGGAATCTGTGGAATTTGAGGAGAATGCCGGCAAGGTTCGGATGTTTTCCATTAAGGACGAACTTGTCGGATAAAAGAGTTTTCTGCGATATTTTTTCAAAAACATGATACGATTATGCTTGCATATCAGAGCCACTATATTATAATGTTAGGAGAATATAGTGGCTTTTGCGTTGTATGGAAGGAGGTTTCCATGATCAATTTTGAAGAAGAATTAAAGAATTTTCAGCCGAGCCTTGAAGTCGAGGAGGCGGAGTCCGCGATATACAATCATGACCTGACGGATGTTACCGATATCATTACGGAGATGCTGCACGAATTCCGGCAGACAAACAGCAATCATCAGTCAGGAGAGAGGTTATTATGATTTGTTATCGATGCGGCGAAGAAGCGGGGATGGAGGCGGTCTGCCCATCCTGCGGAACGGATCTGAAGATTTTTTTACGAGCGGCGAAAATGGCGAACGCCTATTACAATGACGGTTTGGAGAAAGCGGGCGTCCGCAATCTTTCGGGAGCGATCCTGAGTTTAAAAAGCTGCTTAAAGCTGAATAAGTACCATATCGATGCAAGGAATCTGCTCGGACTGGTTTATTACGAGATGGGCGAGGTGGTAGACGCGCTCAGCGAATGGGTAATCAGCAAGAGCTATCAGCCGATTGAAAACCGCGCAAGCCGGTATCTTGAGGAGATCCAGCAGAATCCAAGCCGGCTGGAGACGGTCAACCAGACGATCAAGAAATACAATCAGGCATTGCTTTACTGCAGGCAGGACAGCAGGGATCTGGCGATCATCCAGCTAAAAAAAGTGCTTTCCCTGAATCCGAAGCTGGTCAAAGGGCATCAGCTTCTGGCGCTGCTGTATCTTCAGGAAAATAAGCTGGAGCTTGCGAAAAAAACGCTGCGCAATGCGGGGAAGATCGATACCGACAATACGACGACGCTGCGTTATCTGAAAGAAGTCAATACAAGGCTGCGTGAGAGCGGAGCGGCAAAAAAACCAAAGCAGGACGATCTGATCTCCTATCAGAGCGGAAACGAAACGATCATCATGCCAAAACGGTTTAAGGAAAGTTCCATCGGCTCCACGCTCATTTACATTATCATCGGACTTCTGGTTGGCGCGGCGGTTACCAGTTTTCTGATCGTTCCCAATGTCAGGAAGCTGGCCAAAGACGATGCCCGAAAGCAGCTTTTGAGCGCAAATGATACGATTACGACCAACGAGCAGCAGATCGCATCGTTACAGGCGCAGGTGGATGAGCTGCAGACGCAGGTGGATTCGGCGGAAAGCAATTCTGCCCAGATACAGGCGAAAGCCGGCGTTTATGAGCAATTGATGAATGCTTACGCCTCGTTTAACGCCGGAGATATCGTCGGGGCGGGGACGGCTTTAGAAGCGGTCGATACCGCTTATCTCAATGAAAGCGCGCAGTCCCTTTACCAGTCGCTGAATGAACAGGTCAATGCACAGTATCTGACGCAGCTTTATGACGAAGGATATGCGAAATATCACGATGGGGATTATGCGGAGGCAGTGACTCGTTTAAAAGAAGTGGTGGATAAAGATCAGGATTATCGGGACGGCATGGCCGCCTATTATCTGGCGCAGGCGTACCGCAGAGGCGGAGATCTTGCTTCTGCCAAGCCGTATTATCAATATATTATTGACAATTATCCGAATACGGAGAGGGCGCGAACGGCCGCCAATTATGTCAACAAAGAAGAATAAGGATTACAAAAGACGTCAATGGAAGAAAATTCCGAGGCGTCTTTTTTTATGTTATAAGAATCTATGTCATAAAAATAGAGAGCAAAGACAGGAGGAAAAGATGGACAAAGAGTATCAGATTCAAGGAACCAGAATGAAATTTTGGATGCCGAAGGAAGTGGATCATCATAAGGCGGCTGCGCTGCGTGATCAGCTTGACCGGCTGATCGAGATGCATCAGATTCGGGAACTGATTCTGGATTTTTCAGAAACGGAATTTATGGACAGCTCCGGAATCGGAGTCATCATCGGGAGAACAAAAACGATCGGATTTTATGGAGGAAAGGTGGAGGCGGTCAATCTCAGCGCGCAGGTAAAAAAGATATGCTGCGCGTCGGGCCTGCACCGGTTGATCAACATAAGGGAGGTAGCGGAAAATGACGGATAAAAAAACAAACCACATGCATCTGTATTTTGATGCGCGCTCCGTAAATGAGGGATTTGCCCGAATGGTAGTCAGCGCGTTTTTAACGGAAATGAATCCCACGCTGGAAGAATTGTCGGATGTCAAAACGGCGGTTTCGGAAGCGGTTACCAATGCGATCGTGCATGGATATTCTACGGAAGCGCAGCAGGTGGAGCTGATCTGCGACCGGAATGAGGATGAACTTACGGTAACCGTATCGGATCGGGGCGTCGGGATCGCGGATATCCCTGCCGCCATGCAGCCGTTTTATACCACAAAACCTGAGCAGGAGCGTACGGGAATGGGATTTGCATTTATGGAGGCGTTTATGGACGAGGTACGGGTAGAATCCGTTCCCGGCGAAGGGACAAGGGTTACCATGAAAAAATGCATAGGAAGGGAAAATGGGCGCTGAAGCGCCTGCAAAAGAGGAAGAATGGAAAGAGAATTTTAAAAAAGCGCAGGCGGGCGACCGCAAAGTGCGCAACCGGATCGTTTCGGACAATGTGGGACTGGTCTATATGGTGCTAAAGCGGTTTGGCGGACGCGGCTACGATATGGAGGATCTATTCCAGATCGGCGCCATCGGACTGCTGAA
>CANQCX010000135.1 GCA_947591115.1 uncultured Lachnospiraceae bacterium
TGCCTTTGGAAACGCTTTCCATGAAAAATTGCGGCATTACGGATCTGTCTGCGCTTTCCTCGATGGAGCATCTGACTCATCTGGACGTTTCTCTTAATCCGGTTGCAGAGCTTCCTCCTATCGGACAGCTTCCTGCCCTAAAGATCTTAAATATCGAGTCCACGCCGATATCGGATATCCGGCTTCTGGCGGGCAGCTCCCTTTCCTCATTCAACTGCCGCTATACCGGAATTACCGACTTTAGCAGCATTGCCTCTATGCCGGATCTGCGCCGGCTGGAGGTCAGCAATGTAAGCAAACAGGATATTGCCATGATCAATACGCTTACCGGTCTGGAAAAACTTACGCTTTCCAACAGTCCGATTACTTCTTTGGAGGAGATCAAAGATCTGACTCGGCTGAAAGATCTGGACATCTGCCTCTGCAGTAAAATTTACGATCTGGAAGACATCTCCCGTTTTTCCAATCTGGAAAGCCTGTGTATCTCCTATACCCCGATTTCCGACCTGACGCCGCTTACCGAGCTTTCCCGTTTGAACACCTTAACGATCGAGTATTCCGGAGTCCGCGATTATACGCCGCTGGCAGGTTGTCCGAAGCTGCGGCAGATCTATCTCAACCATGCGATGGCGCAGGCATTGAACCGGCAGCTTCCGGAGCAGGATTATGAGCTGATCCTTGTCGATTAAAGCGCGCCGCGTCCGGCGGACTTGCCCAAAATCATAAGAAAAAAGGACTTCCGGCTGTCTGGCCGAAAAGTCCTTTTGTTTTTCTATCTATCCTGTTCCCGCTGCTGCCATCCGCGGATATACTGCTCGATAAAATCGGCGGTTTTATCCACGCCCAGCCTGCTGCTGTTGATGCAAAGATCATAGTGGCGGGAATCCCCCCACTTGATATCGCAGTGGTAATTATGGTAAGACTTCCTGTTTCTGTCGTGGCGTGCAATGGCGTCTTTCGCCTCCTGCTCGGAGAAATCGCGTACCTGTTCGATCCGCTTGATCCGGTCTTGCATATCTCCCAGAATAAAAATCGGAATCAGTCCGTTATATTCCTGCAAAATACTCTCGGAGCATCTTCCGACTACCACAAAGGATTCTCCTGCTTTTGCTTTTTCCCGCAGATATTCAAACTGGATCTCCGCGATAACCTCCTCCGGAGAACTGCTGAACCCGCGTACATTTCTGGAAAAAAGCGGTTTTTTCGCCCGCTCGTCGTATTTGCTCAGCCGCTCAATGTTCATGCCTTTTTCCTTTGCGATCTCATCCAGAAGATTGTGATCGTACAGCGGCAGTCCAAAACGCTCCGCCAACTGCGCCGCAATATAATGTCCGCCGCTTCCGTATTCTCGGCTGACTGAAATAATGAGCTGTTTTTCCATGCGTATTCCCCTTTCTTATAGGTAACGTACAAAAATCATCACTGTGCTGATGAGAAGTACCAGAAGCGTTGCCGGTACTACCTTTTTACAGTATTCGCCCCATCCGATCGGATGACCTGCCTTTGCCGCTACCGAGGTTCCGACTACATTTGCGGAAGCGCCGATCGGCGTTGCGCTGCCTCCGATATCCGTTCCCATAGACAGCGCCCATGCCAGCGTTTCCAGCGGAATTCCCTGTGCCGCCGCAAGCGTCTTAATGACCGGTATCATGGTTGCCGCAAACGGAATATTGTCAATAAACGCACTGGCGAGTGCAGAAATCCAGATAATGATCGCAATCATCAGCATCGCGTTTCCGCCGCTGACTTTTCCGATAAAGCCTGCAACCAGCTCCAGAATCCCCGTCTGCTCCAGTCCTCCTACCACTACAAACAATCCGATAAAAAACAGAAGCGTTTTGTAGTCCACTTTTTTCAGTACTTCTACGGCATGTTTGCCGGAAGTAATCAGCGTAACCAGCGCAATAAACAGTCCGATAAACGCAACCGTCAGTCCCGTCATTGCGTGCGTTACCAGCAGTACTACCGCGCACAGAAAAATAACGGTGCTGATGATAAAACCGGTTTTATCTGTGATCGCGCTCTTTGGATCCGGCAGCTTGGAAATATCTACCTGTTTTCCGCTTCCGGTCTTCAATTCCTTACGGAATGCAAAATAAAAGAAAAGAAGTACCGCGATCAGGGAAATCCCCGCGATCAGTCCCGTATTCAGAACAAAGTCCGCAAACGAATATCCCAGCGAAGTACCGATGATGATATTCGGCGGATCTCCGCACATCGTCGCCGAGCCGCCCAGATTGGCGCAGAAGATCTCCGCCAAGATCATCGGAACCGGATTGAATTCCAAAAGCCGCGCCAGCTCCACCGTAACGGCAGCCAAAAACAGAATGACCGTAATGCTGTCAATGAACATTGCCAATACGAACGACATGATCATAAACGTAATAAAAATCGGAACTGTCTGATAGTGAACCAGCTTTGCGATCCGCATACACAGCCAGCGGAAAAATCCCGCTCTTGCCATGCCCTCTACCATGACCATCATTCCTGCGATAAAAATAATTGTGGCCCAGTTGATACCACTGGAAGATTCCGAAGACTCGCCTGCCTGATACCAAAAATCCAACGTAAAAATATTACGCACATTCAACGTCTCAATCACTGCCGACATACTGTGCAGTCCGATTCCAAAAACCAGCAGCAGCGTCAGGAGCCCACAACCTAAAGTGACATATTGCCGTTCGATCTTTTCTGTAATGATCAAAAGAAACATCGCAACAAAAATCAATACGGCAAGTACCTGTGCTGTTATCATTTGTGCACCTCCTATCATTCTATTACAACTTCTATATTCTACTACTTTTTTTCAAAAATGAAACCGCATTTATCCATAAAAATTTTATTTTTTTTACAAAATTTTAATTCAATTTGCTTGAAAAAAGGGACAAACGGCATCCTCCGGAGGCTTTCTTATGACCAAAAAATGAAACCAAAAATGAAAGGAAGCCGCCCTGCTGCGCAGATGCGGCTTCCTTTCGAGGAGTTTAGTTATGAAAATGTTTATTAATAAAAAGGGAATAATATCAGGGAATCGCTTCCTCTGACATCATCTAGTATATGCAAAAAGTGTGTCCGGAATATGTCCTAATTCGAAAACATTTCTAAACTTTTATGAAACGAATTTAGAAACAATTAAGATTTTAGCGCAAATCAAACAATTTTCGACAGAGTTCCAGCTTTCCGGCGTCCGGAAGACTGTTTTCAAACGTTACGCTCCCTTTCCCGCCGCGTGAGGACAGCAGTCCGCTTACCGCCAGACGGCGTTTCATTTCCCTTGCCGTCCCTTCCCCGCCGTCAAAAATGCGGACGTTTTCTCCGAGCGTCTGCTGGATCAGCTCTCTTGCAAACGGATAGTGGGTGCAGCCTAGTACCGCCGCGTCCACGCGGCTGCCGCGGTAGTCATAGAGCAGTTCTTCCAGATATCTGCGCAGATCCTCGCCCCGCAGGTCGCCGCGCTCAATAAAATCCATCAAACCCGGACAGGGCAGCGGCAGAATTTCCGCCTGTTTTTCATAACGCGCCATCAGCCTGCGGAATTTTTCTTCGCGAATGGTCATCGGAGTCGCCATGACCAGTACGGTCGGATGCGGTTTGCACAGAGCGGCAGGTTTTACCGCCGGTTCGATCCCTACGATCGGCACTTTGGGATATTGCTCCCGAAGACTGCGCACTGCGGCGCTGGTGGCGGTATTGCAGGCTACGACCAGTCCTTTGGCGCCTTTTTCAAACAGCTCTTCGGCATGGTCTGTGGTCAGTCTGCGGACTTCCTCTAATGTCTTGGTCCCGTACGGCGCATGAAGGGAGTCTCCGTAATAGATGAAGTTTTCATGAGGCAGGAGTTTTACCAGTTCCCGCAGTACGCTGATCCCGCCGACGCCCGAATCAAATACTGCAACCGGCCGCTCCTTTCCCTGTTCCGTTTCCCTCTCTCCGGTCAAACCTGCCGCCCCTTTCCGATTTTTTAAATATTGTATCATTGAAAAATAAACGGACTATGCTATAATAGCTTTAGACATTATACCGCATCCCGCTTTGGTTGTCGATATTTTATCAGACGGAACGGAACAAAGAATTGATTTTGCTAAAGGAGATACCTATGTTACCAGATGAGGAATATGATTTTGAAAACGTTAAGCTATGCGAATTCTGCAACCGGCGGCTGCCCCGCAATTACAATGACACCCTGTGTCCGAACTGTCAGGAATACCGCCTTTTGCATGAGGTAAAGGATTTTATCCGAGAAAATCTGGTCAATGAATATCAGGTTGCCGAACATTTTAACATTCCGCTTAAGCGTGTCAAGAACTGGATCCGAGAGGGACGTATCGAATACCGCCAGACGGATTCCGGCACCGCGCTTTCGAGTATGCACTGCCAGCGCTGCGGCGCTCCGGTTTCTTTTGGCACTCTGTGCCAGAAGTGCCTGAAACTGCTCAACAACGGAACACGCGGCTATCAGGTTCAAAGACCGAGGGCCGCGATTGACGATAAGATGTTCTATTTGGATCGCGACGAATAAAAAAACGCCCTCCTGCGCTGCGCGCGGCTGCAAAAGCAGCAGAGTTTTGATGCGCGCTCATGCGCATCCGAGGGCGGTTTTATCGTATCGTATGCAAAAAAAGCCTGCCGCACCGAAGGCGTACCTTGCGCAGCGGCAGGCTTTCTGTATGTCTTATAACGGGTAATCTATTCCGGTTGATTGGCTGGTTCTGGTTTCCTCCGGATGACTTTCTGTCCGTATTTGATGCATACGGCGTCCAGATACGGCTCGTCCGGCTCAAAACGGATCAGATTAAGTCCATTCTCTCCCTTATAGGCAAGATCATAACACGGTGCCCCTTTACGCCTTGAAGTATAATCAATCTTCTTAACAGTTGCGTCATTCTCATATCTTGCTACACTTTGATCTCCGGACGGGGCGATCTGCAGTACTTCATCAATGCTGATGATCTTCAGCCGCTTCCTTCTGCTTTTATTTACGCTCCGGGCAAAACGGAATTCTCCGTCAAAAAAAGAGTACTCAAATTCCCTGTACTGTCTGAATTGCAGAAAATACCAGATAACGGCGAAAATAAAAGACAACGTCATATAAACGAACGAATAACACGTCATCAAAAAGAACACTATCGCCAATCCCAGAAACAAATAAGCTAGGAAATGAACAACCGCAGGTTTCCTACGCGGAACCAATACAAAAACTTCAAACATGCTGATTTACTCCTTTATGTATTAAATATAATAAGCTATTATACCTCTATTCGAAAAAATTTTCTACTATATTTGCTTCAATATTATCGTTTTTTTCTGTGTATATAGATTTTTCACATGGAATCCGATACAATAAGATCAATACAAAACAGGTTTCAGGAGGATTTTATGCAATTTCAATTTTCGAAGGAACAATTAT
>CANQCX010000136.1 GCA_947591115.1 uncultured Lachnospiraceae bacterium
GAGGCGAATATCGTAGCCATCGACTACGATCCAGGCGCTTCGGAGGTCAATCAGCTAAACCGTATCAAGCTCATGCTCTCCACCGCGCAAAAGAATTTAAAGCGCGAGTTGGAAGGAAAGGGATAGTGCAAAAAAACTGCCGCTTGAATCTAAAAAGCGGCAGTTTTTTATGCCATAATACCAACTAAATTTTATTTTTCTTTTTCTAAATCATCCGTAATATCTTCTTCGTCCTCTTCAGAAAAATCAATTGATTTGACATTTTTAAAATCAAGTATCCTTTCTCTTCTTTCACGTTCTGATTTTATATGTACGCGAGCTTCAAGTTTCCAAGCTCTCTTCCAAACTTTATCTGTATTTTTTTCAGTTGGTTTATTAAAAGCGGATACGATTACAGAAAAAATAAATGTAAATAAGAAATACCATCCCAAGTATCCTTTAATTATTTTATTCACTATAATCGTATAGACAATAAAAAGTAAAAAGCTTAACGTGATCGCACAAAAATATCTCTTTTGAAGAATACCAAAGTATTTCTTCATAGTATCTGTTGATTTTGGATCTTCACAAATAGTAGCAGATAGTGGTAATCCTACGTTAATACTAAATAGCAATACCCTTATAAAAGTTAAACTGCATAACAATGAAAGAATGATAATGATAAAAAAATTCATGGTTCCGGTTCCTTTCTATTAGATAGAATTTATCTTTATGTCATTTACCGAGCAAACTGCGCATTATAGAGTCCCGCATAGAAGCCGCCCTTTTCGAGAAGCTGCTGATGCGTGCCCTGCTCTACGATATCGCCGTCCTTCATGACCAGTATCAGATCCGCATTCCGGATCGTGGAGAGCCTGTGCGCAATGACAAACGAAGTACGCCCCTTCAGCAGCGTATCCATCGCCGCCTGAATCAGATGCTCCGTACGGGTATCGACGGAAGAAGTCGCTTCGTCTAAGATCATGATCGGGTTATCCGCAAGAATTGCCCTTGCGATTGTCAATAGCTGTTTCTGCCCCTGAGAAATATTCGACGCTTCCTCGTTGATTTCCATCTGATATCCGCCCGGCAGGGAACGGATAAACTTATCCGCGCGCGCAAGCTTTGCGGCATGGATGACTTCCTCGTCCGTCGCATCCAGCCGTCCGTAGCGGATATTTTCCATGATCGTTCCTTTAAACAGCCATGTGTCCTGCAAAACCATGCCAAATCCCCGCCGCAGCTCGTTCCGGTCAAACGCGCCGACCGGATGGCCGTTTAAACGGATGCAGCCTGCGTTGACATCGTAAAACCGCATCAGCAGCTTGATCATCGTCGTCTTTCCCGCGCCGGTCGGCCCAACGATCGCTACCATCTGCCCCGCTTGAATCTGGCTGTTAAAATCATGAATGATGATCTTATCCGGCGTATAGCCGAACTGCACATGCTCAAAAGACACCTCTCCTTTGATAACCTCCGGAGAAACCGGATCTTTTACCGCCTGTACTTCTTCTTCCTCGTTTAAAAAGGTAAAAATACGCTCCGCCGCCGCTGCCATAGACTGCAGCAGATTGGAAACCTGCGCCATCTGCGTAATCGGCTGCGTAAACCGTTTGACATATTGGACAAACGCCACGATGTCTCCGATCTCGATCGTCCCAGCCGCCGCAAGCATCGCTCCGGAAACCGCTACCGCCACATAACCGAGGTTGCTGACGAAATTCATGATCGGCATCATAAGTCCGGACAAAAACTGGCTCTTCCACGCCGATTCGTACAGCACCCCGTTGGTCTTGCGAAATTCCTCCAGCTCCGATTCTTCCCGATTAAACGCCTTTACCACATCATGACCGGAAAATGTTTCCTCAATCTGTCCGTCAATTTTTCCGAGGAATTTCTGCTGAGCGATAAAAAATTTCTGCGATTTTTTAACGATTCCCATGACAAACGCCATAGAAACGGGCAGAATCAAAATGGTAATGACCGTCATCAGCGGCGAAATCGTCAGCATCATGATAAGGATCCCGACCAGCGTACAGACGGAGGTAATCAACTGCGTGATCGACTGGTTAAACGTCTGCCCGAGCGTATCCACGTCGTTTGTAATGCGCGATAAGACGTCGCCGACGGCATTTTTTTCAAAATACGAAAGCGGCATCCGGTTTATCTTCTCGCTGATATCCTTCCGCATCCGAAAGCACATCTTTTGCGACATTTCCGTCATTAAAAGTCCCTGAACGAAAGAAAATACGGCGCAGAGCAGGTAGATTCCCATCAACGCCAGCAAAATCTCCCCGATCTTCCCGAAATCGATGCTTCCTGTTCCGGACAATTTGGCGATCAGTCCGTTAAACAGCTCCGTCGTCGCGTTTCCCAGAATTTTTGGTCCTATTACATTAAAAACCGTAGACGCAACCGCAAAAACCGCCACGATTACCAATGCTATCTTATACGCTCCCATATAGCGGAGCAGTTGTCTGATCGTTCCTTTAAAATCTTTGGCTTTTTCGCCGGGCATCCGTCTGCGTCCTCTATGTCCTGCCATATCAGTTTCCTCCTTTCTGCGCACTTTGGATTTCTTCCTCCGAAAGCTGCCCTCTTGCAATTTCCAGATATGTTTCACAATTTTTCAGCAGTTCTTCGTGCGTCCCCCTGCCTACGATGCAGCCGTCTTCCATCACAAGGATCTGTTCGGCATGCATGATCGTGGAAATCCGCTGCGCAACAATAATGACGGTTGCATTTTTTGTATGCTTTGCAAGCGCCGCCCGCAAATCGGCGTCCGTCTTATAATCCAGCGCCGAAAACGAATCGTCAAACAGGAAGATCTGCGGCTGCTTTGCGATCGCTCTTGCAATGGAAAGCCGCTGCCGCTGTCCGCCCGACACATTCGAGCCGTTCTGCGCGATCGGGGACTGATACCCCGCCTCCTTGCCTTCAATAAATTCCGCCGCCTGTGCAATCTGGGCAGCCAGCTCCATCCGGCTGTCTGTAATCTGCTCTCCTCCGTACTTGAGATTGCTCTCCACCGTACCGGAAAACAGCATCCCCTTCTGCGGAACATACCCGATCCGGCTGCGGAGCATTTTCTGGCTGATCTGGCGGATGTCCACCCCGTCAATCGAAATGCTTCCCTCCGTAACGTCGTAAAAACGCGGAATCAAATGGATCAGCGTGGATTTTCCGCATCCGGTCGAGCCGATAATGGCGGTCGTTTCGCCCGGTTTGGCAGTAAATGAAATATGCTCCAGCACCGGCTCTTTGGCATCCGGATACGCAAAAGAAACATCGGAAAACGTCAAAACGCCCTTTGAATTTTCCAATTCCTGATCCCTCGTCTGCTCGGCGTCGGTCAGAGATACCGGCGTTTTCAGCACCTCCGCGATACGGTCGGCTGCAATGCCCGCACGCGGCAGCATAATAGAGATCATGGAAAGCATCAAAAACGACATGATAATGACCATAGAATACGTGATAAACGCCGTCAGGTCGCCTACCTGTACGGTTCCCGTATCTACGCCCTGCGCCCCGACCCAGACGATCAGTACGGAAACGCCGTTCATGATCAGCATCATTACCGGCATCATAAACGTCATGGTGCGGTTCGTAAAAAGCTGCGTCCGAAAAAGATCGGTATTCGCTTTCGCAAACCGCTTTTCTTCATACTCCTGCCTGCCGAATGCGCGGATAGGCATAATTCCGGTCAAAAGCTCTCTGGATACCAGATTCAGCCGATCTACCAGACTCTGCATGATCCGAAACTTCGGATACGATACGGCAAAAAGCACCGCAATGCATATTCCCAATGCGATTACCGCTACAACAATGATCCAGCTCATCTGGGAGCCGGTCTGGATGACCTTGATCACGCCCGCAACCGCCAGAATCGGCGCATAGGCTACCATCCGAAGGAGCATGACCGTCAGCATCTGCACCTGCTGGATGTCATTTGTACAGCGCGTGATCAGCGACGCCGTAGAAAATTTTTCAATTTCTGCATTTGTAAAATCCATTACCTTTGTATAAAGCTGTTCGCGGAGATCGCGCCCGATTCCCGCCGATACCTTCGAGGCAATATATCCCGTCATGATGGCAACCGCCGCCATGCCGAGCGCCATCAGGAGCATTTTTGCGCCCACCTGAAGCAAATAGGCGTTTCGGATATCGTTCAGGTTCTTTTCCTGCGCCTCGTATTCCGCAGACACATAAGCGATCGCGACCTGATCCATCATCAGCTCTGCGGAATCATCCATTTCCGAAATCCGATCGTTCATCTGCTTGTTTAGGTCCTCTTTTGTCATCACGCCAGCTTCTATGGCGTCCTTCATCTGCTTTAGACCTTCCCTGCCCTCTTCGCTGTTTTCCAGTTGAAAAACCACGCTCTCCGGCAGACGCAGCAGATCGTTTAATTTTTCCCGCTCCTCCTCCGAAAGCTCTTTCAGCGTACGCACGCCGTCTTCATCCGCTTCGCCGTACGCCGCCTCCAGCGTTTTGACCTGCGCATCCTCCAAAAACAGCTCCAGCGTTTCGATGCTTTCTTCCCGAAACGTCTCCGGCACTGCATCCCGAATTCCGTTTTGCTGCAGTCCGACGTTTAACAGATCGCTGGTATAGGTCGGAAGCGCCAGATCGCAGTAAGCCTGTATGATGAGCAGGACGATAATGACCGCCGCCTGCGCTTTTGCCTTTGCCAAAAAATGAAATATCTGCTTCATTACCGTTCCTCCGATCTATTCCTTCATGATCTTCCAGAGAAGATCCGCACAGGTTTCGATTCCCAGCTTTCCGCTGTCCAAAACAAGATGATAGTTGGACAGATCCCTCCACTGTCTGCCTGTGTTTGCCTCAAAATAACTGCTGCGCTTCCGATCAAATTTATGTATGACCGCTTCCGCCTCATGCCGGCTGATCCCGTACTCCTCGATCGCGCGCTTTTTCCGCAGCTTTTTATCCGCCCTGAGAAACACACGAAGGACATCCTCCTGATCGGCAAGCGCATTTCCCGCGCATCTGCCGACAAATACCGCCGGTCCCTGCAAAGCCAGCTCCTGAATGACGCGCTGTTCCTCCAGATAGATCTGCCCTTCATTGGAAAGACGCCCGTCCTGTCCGCTGTGGATCCTGCCCATCAGATAGATCGAGTACAAAAAACTGTTTGTCGCCGTTTCCTCATACTGCTCGATCTCGGCGATATCAATATCCAGCTTCTTTGATACGCGCTCTAAAACCTCAATTCCATAGTACGGTACACCGCTTAATTCCGACAGCCGTCTGGCGATTTCCGTTCCGGCGCTGCCGTATTCGCGTTCCATTGCAACATAACGATACTTCACTGCATCCGTCCCTCCTGTTCTTTTTGTACCAAACTTTGGGTTATCTGACATATCGTAACGCTAAATGG
>CANQCX010000137.1 GCA_947591115.1 uncultured Lachnospiraceae bacterium
GGGAAAATACGTCAAAGCGAATTTTTCCTCTACAGCAAAAAAGACCGCGACGCCGTCGCAAAATGTATGGAAAGGGGCTATCGTTTTCCGGAGGTTACCTCATGGATCCGCGCAAGCAAACAGGACTTCCAGCTTGTAAAGGAGATCGGACTGCGCGAGACGGGGATTCTGGTCAGCTGCTCCGATTATCATATTTTTTATAAGATGAAGATGACGCGGCGCGAGGTTATGAACATGTACTTAAGCGTGATACGGGAATGCCTAGAAACGGGGATCAGTCCGCGCTGTCATCTTGAGGATATCACAAGGTCGGATATTTACGGCTTTGTCATTCCGTTCTGCGTAGAATTGATGAAGCTGATGGAGGAGTATGGAATACCGATCAAGATCCGCGCCTGCGATACTATGGGGTACGGCGTGAATTTTCCGGGCGCGGTCATTCCGCGGAGCGTTCCGGGTATCATTTACGGTTTGACGACGCACGCCGGCGTGCCGTCGGAGCTGATCGAATGGCATGGGCATAACGATTTTTATAAAGCGGTCAGCAATTCGACTACGGCATGGCTTTACGGGGCAAGCGGAGTCAACTGCTCCCTGTTCGGAATCGGCGAACGTACTGGAAATACGCCGTTGGAGGCGATGATCTTTGAATACGCCCAGTTAAAGGGAACGCTGGACGGCATGGACACCACCGTAATTACGGAGCTGGCGGAGTATTTTGAAAAAGAGCTGCACTACCGTCATCCGGCGATGACGCCGTTTGTCGGCAGCAATTTTAATGTGACGCGCGCGGGGATCCATGCGGACGGACTGCTGAAAAACGAAGAAATCTATAACATATTTGATACGGATAAATTTTTAAATCGTCCGCCGCTGGTAGCCGTTTCCAATACCTCGGGACTTGCCGGTATCGCGCATTGGATCAATACTTATTATCATCTGGAAAAAGAGCGCCGGATCGATAAGAATTCCGAATTGGTACGGATGGTCAAGCAGTGGGTTGACCGGCAGTACGAAGACGGCAGAGTAACGGTTCTTACGGATGAAGAACTGATTTCGGTTATTTCGGATTGCTGTAAAAAGCAAAATATTGTATTATAGTAGAGGTGGCGTATGTCAGAAGATCATTATTCTTTGAGTGCAAGAGTTTACAAGAACCTGCGGAAAGATATACTGGCGGGAAATTATGCCATCAATGAGGAGCTGAAGGAAAAAACCATCGGAGAGGAGCTGGGCGTCAGCCGGACTCCGGTAAGGGAGGCGCTGCGCCAGCTTGAAATGGAAGGTCTGGTTTCCATCATCCCGAACAAAGGCGCCTATGTGATCGGCGTTACGTTAAAGGACGTAAGGGACATTTACGAGATCCGCTCCCTGCTCGAGGGCCTTTGCGCGAAATGGGCGGCGGAGTACATTACCGATGAACAGCTTGAGGAGCTGGAGGAGAATATTTATCTTTCCGGCTTTCATACCGCCAAAGAAAACTGGGAGCAGATTTTAGAGCTGGATAACCGTTTTCATGAGCTGTTGTATGAGGCTTCCCACAGCAAGGAACTGATGCATGTGCTGAAGGATTATCACCAGTATGTGCAGCGGCTGCGGAAGATCACGCTGGCGTATCCGGATCGGGTAAAGGCTTCGACACAGGAACACAAAAAAATCGCAGATGCCCTGCGGAACCATGATGCGGCACTGGCGCAGGAAAGCGCCCAAAATCATATCCGCAGTACCATTTCAAATATGGATAAGCTGGGATGGGAAAATCTGATGAAGTAAAGGAGAAAAACATGGATAAAATCAAAATGACAACCCCATTGGTAGAGATGGACGGAGATGAGATGACCCGCATTCTCTGGAAAATGATCAAAGACGAGCTGCTGCTTCCGTTTATCGATCTGAATACGGAATATTACGATCTGGGATTGGAGGAGCGGAACCGCACCAATGATCAGGTTACCGTAGATTCTGCCAATGCAACCAAAAAATACGGCGTTGCGGTCAAATGCGCCACCATTACTCCGAACGCCGCGCGTATGACGGAGTACAACCTGAAGGAAATGTGGAAAAGTCCAAACGGTACGATCCGCGCGATGCTGGACGGAACCGTATTTCGTGCGCCGATCGTCGTAAAAGGGATCGAACCGAATGTCAAAACATGGAAAAAGCCGATTACCATTGCGCGTCATGCATACGGCGATGTCTATAAGGCGACCGAGATCAAAATTCCGGGAGAAGGAAAGGCGGAGCTGGTCTATACGGCAAAGGACGGCACGCAGATACGGGAGCTGATCCACGATTTTACCGGCGCGGGAGTAATACAGGGACAGCACAATGTGTCGGAATCCATCCAAAGCTTTGCGCATAGCTGCTTTCGGTACGCGTTAGATACCAAACAGGATCTGTGGTTCGCAACCAAAGATACCATTTCCAAGAAATACGATCATACGTTTAAGGATATTTTTCAGGAAATTTATGATGCCGAATATCAAGAAGCCTTTGAAAAAGCCGGAATCACTTATTTCTATACGTTGATCGACGATGCGGTAGCCAGAGTGATGAAGTCGGAGGGCGGCTTTATCTGGGCGTGCAAGAATTATGACGGAGACGTTATGAGCGATATGATCAGCTCCGCCTTCGGCTCGCTTGCCATGATGACTTCCGTACTGGTTTCCCCGCAGGGATATTATGAGTATGAAGCGGCGCATGGTACGGTGCAGCGTCATTACTACAAATATTTAAAAGGGGAAGAAACCTCGACGAATTCGGTTGCAACGATTTTTGCATGGACCGGCGCGCTCCGCAAACGCGGCGAGCTGGACAACAACCATGAGCTTTCGGCATTTGCGGACCGGCTGGAAGCGGCGTGCATCCATACGATCGAAAGCGGAAAGATGACAAAAGATCTGGCGCTGATTACCAGCTTGGAAAATCCGACTGTTTTAAGCAGCGAAGGCTTTATCAAAGCCATCCGCAGCGAATTGGAAAAAGCATAAAACCAAACCCGAGGAGGCAAACGCAGTGGAGAAAGAAATATCACAGGCGGTCATCCGGCGTATGCCGAGATATTATCGTTATCTGGGCGAACTGCTGGATGAAGGGGTGGAGCGGATTTCTTCCAATGATCTGAGCAGCCGTATGCTGGTTACGGCTTCCCAGATCCGTCAGGATCTGAATAATTTCGGGGGATTTGGTCAGCAGGGATACGGCTATAACGTAAAATTTTTATACGATGAGATCGGAAAAATACTCGGATTAGACCAAAAGCACAAAATCATTGTCATCGGAGCGGGCAATCTGGGACAGGCAATTACCAATTATGCAACCTTTGAAAAATGGGGATTTATCATTACGGCGCTGTTTGATATCAACCCCGCCCTGCAAAACACTTCGGTGCGCGGGATTCCCGTTTATATGATGGAGGAGCTAGAAGCGTACTGCAGCCGGCAGCCGGTGGACATTGCGGCGCTTACGCTGCCGAAGGAGCAGGCGCCGAAGACGGCGCGCCGTCTGGTCGATCTTGGAATTCACGCGTTCTGGAATTTCGCCCATGTGGATCTGGATGTGGACGATCGGGACGTGATCGTGGAAAACGTCCATCTTTCGGACAGTTTGATGCAGTTATCTTA
The DNA here is from genome assembly GCA_947591115.1 of uncultured Lachnospiraceae bacterium. Lineage (GTDB taxonomy): Bacteria > Bacillota > Clostridia > Lachnospirales > Lachnospiraceae > Roseburia. The sequence continues at coordinate 3,624 of CANQCX010000137.1, forward strand.
CAACATTGTAAAAAACAGACGTTGACAGGAGAAGGAAATATGAACAATGAACAGGAATTTCGTAACGCTCTGAAAAATAAAAAGGTGCCGATTCTGGTTTTGGATCAGAAGTGGCACAGACTTTTTGCAATTCATGGAAAGACGGTTGTGATCAAAGAGCTGGAAGCAGGATTGAACGCGCTTTTGGCAAGGCAGGGAAAGCTCAATACCGAGCTGCGCGAATTAAAAAAGCTGAAATCCAAAACGATGGACAGCATTGTCCAGAATATGGAGGGCACAGAGGACGAAGCGCACAATACCGCAATGGAAAAGAAATTGGACGAAAACCGGCGTCTGATGGATGAAATCAATGCCAAGATGGAAGCCTACGAGGACGAGCTGATGGAAATTCCGGATCAGATACGCGATACCAACGAGGCTTTGATGCTGGAAAGCATGGACTATTTTTATGAAAAGATACGCGTCAACCAGTCGGAGGCGCAGGAGATCGAAGAATGGATCAAACAGGTGCGGATCGATCTAAAGAAAAATATCATCCGCAAACAGAACCGCGACATCAACAATCGTGAAATCTATGCATATCTGCACGATATTCTGGGGCCGGAGGTCATCGACCTGTTTGATATACAGTACAAAGAAGAAGGAGAAGACCAGTGAGGTATCTCGTAACAGGAAAAGAAATGAAGCTTCTGGACCAGAATACAACGCTGCATTTCCATATGCCGGAACAGGTGTTGATGGAACAGGCGGCAATGGGATTCGTCCGGAGGCTTCTCTCCTTTTTTGAGGGAGAGAAGCCGTCGGTTCTGTTTGTCTGCGGACCGGGAAACAACGGCGCGGACGGTATCGCCTCAGCGCGTCTGCTAAACCAGATGGGCGTTCCGGCAGCCATATACGTCTGCAGACGGGAGTCTCCCGAATCCGACAGTCTTTTCGGAAGACAGCTTCAAATCTATGAAAGCTACGGTTATCCGGAGGCGGAAGCGCTGTCTGAGCAGGCGCGTTATGACTGCATTGTGGACGCGGTTTTTGGAACCGGATTGTCCCGTCCGGTAACGGGCGTATTTGCGGAGATGATTGAAGGCATGAACCGGATGAAGGGCAGAAAAATCGCCCTTGATATTGCCTCCGGCGTAGCTTCCGATACCGGAGAGCTTTTAGGCGCCGCTTTTCTTGCGGAGGACACCGTTACGTTTTCGTTCGGGAAAGCCGGACAGTATTTATGGCCCGGCGCGCATTACAGCGGACGGATCCACATTGTGCCGATCGGAATTACAAAAGAGAGCTTTTGGGATCAAAAACCGCAGCTCGCCGTATTGGAGGAAAGCGATCTGTCGCTGCTTCCGGTTCGGAAGGAGCGTTCGCATAAAGGAACCTACGGCAGGCTTTTGGTAATTGCCGGTAGTGTCAATATGGCGGGAGCTGCATATTTTAGTGCAAAGGCGGCGTATCGCTGCGGAACGGGACTGGTTCGGATTCTGACGGCGGAGGAAAACCGCATCGTGCTGCAGACCTCCCTGCCGGAAGCGGTGCTGTCCGTTTATGGCGGGCAAACGCTTGACCAAAACCGGCTTCAGGAAGAATTGTCTCAGGCGGACGCCGTTGTGCTCGGACCTGGAATCGGTACCGGCGCAGCCGCGGAGGAGCTGGTTTTTGGCGTACTGTCCAATGCGCAAAAACCGCTTGTTTTGGATGCGGACGCGCTGAATC
>CANQCX010000138.1 GCA_947591115.1 uncultured Lachnospiraceae bacterium
AACGTCGCCAAAACATAGTAGCTGCTTACCGCTTTATATTCTTTCCCTTCATAAATAAATCGGCACACGATTCTGCAGCTATTGTAATTGCCAACTTGAATCCATGCCGCCGGAATCAATTCTACTATTTCAGAGTCCGTACAGACGCCGGAGCGTTTGCACTTTTCCAATTTTTTCTTATCGTACGCCAGTTTGCTTACGGACAAATAAAACAAAAGCATCCATACAGAAGCATTGAGCAGCATGACATCTAATAAAAACGGAATGAAAAAATATCCGATCAAACCAATCGCAAATTCTACCGCGGCCACCAGCATGGCAGCATTTGCACATATGGAAAACAAATATTTTACCGGCTTAAGACCGGAAGGCTGTTTTCCCTCCACTTTTCCTTTATATTCTGCCTCTGTAATATGCTCGCCCGAAAATAATTCGTTTAGACAAATTCCCAAAGCATCGCATAAAGGCTGCAAAAGCGATACCTCTGGCATCCCTTTTCCGTTCTCCCATTTGGAAACCGCCTGACTGGTAATGTTCAGCCGTTCGGCAAGCTGCATTTGCGTCAGATTTTTTTCTTTCCTGCACTGCGCAATAAACGCACCGATCTTTTTCTGATCCATAAGCCGAAACTCCTTTGCCAAGTTTTACTACAGTATATCAAACAGCGTTGGTTTCGGGAATCTACGAAACGTTGATTTTACAAACGCAGCGTTTATCATTCGTCATGACATAAAAATATCTACGGATCCCTTCTCTTCTGCAGGTCATGCGGAAAATCCCCTTACGCTCCATCCCCCGCGCTGTCTTCCCAGATAACCTGATATTTTACTCCGGCGGCGTCTCCTAATTGGAAGATATAATTTTCAATCAGCTTTTTCGCCTGTTCCTGCGCGGTCATAAGCAATTTTGTGTTATTTCCTGTTTCCTGCCGCATCTCCTCCTGTGCGTTTTTTACCGCCTGCGTCTGCTCTTCTGCCGTAATCGGATTTTTATTGATCCCCGTATCCTCCGATATAATATAATCCTCTTCTGAGATTTCATCTACTTTGCAGTCCAGTACTTTTGCTTTCGGCATTGTAATGGTTACCTTATTTCCGTCCATCTGAAGCGTTACCTCCGACATATCCACGCCGATTTTTACAACGCCGGTATATTCAATCCAAAACGTCCGATCCTGTTCAAACCAGTGCGTCAGACCGCTGCCCTTTGATTTTGTTGACTTGGAAACATTATGATAATAGCATTCCAGCGTCGCCAATTCACAAATCGCCCTAATCTGCGAAATATCCGGTTGTTCACGCGCATCGCTTTCTTCGGTTCCGGAAGCCTCCGGATTTGTCTGATCCGCGGATGAAGCACAGCCGCACAATGTAAATAAAAGGGTACATAAAACGAGAAAGGAAAGATATTTTTTCATATTATTTTACCTCCTTTCCATCGATCATTACCTTGTATGTATCGTCGATCTGATCCACCCATGGCTTTACCAGCGCTTCTACGGTTGTCCTCGTATTTTCCTCCGCCAGTTCCATCAGCTGTTCCTCATTGGCCGCCCGTTTTTTCAGATCGTCTTCACAGATCCCATAAGCCTCTTGTGAAACCGTTTCGCTTTGACTGCTGCTGTCCACAAAAATATATTCCATTGAGCCAAAATCTACTGTAGTATCCTGTATTTGGCAGGGCGGTATCTCAATTGAAATGACTTTTTTCCCGTCGTCGCTGTCCACGATGATCTTGCTGAAATCAATTCCAACCGTTACGGTTCCCTCATATGCCACATAATACCTTATCTTGGTTTTGTCTTCCGTATCATAAGCACGTGCAACTGCATTATAGGTATATTCCAGAGTTGCCAGTTCGCTCAACTCAAAAACCTTTTCCAGCGACGACTGGCTGATGGTCGTTACCTCCCCTTCATGGCTGCCCTCCCCGTTTCCGAAGCCTTTCCAAAAACGAAACGGATGAAAGTCTGTCAGCTTCAACAATCCGAAAATTACTGCACAAAGCAAAAGAACGACAACCGTTTTTTGCAAAATATGCTTTCCGGATGCCGTTTCCTGAGTGCTGCGTCTTTTGTTTAAAATCATAAATACTCCCCCGCTTATATAATGCATTGATTTTCCAATTCTTATATAGATTATCATATCTGCAGGGTTTTATCAAATTTTTTATTCTATAATTTTGCGTCTTACGCATTACTCCTATCCATGTTATACTAAAACTGCCGAAAGCAACCGATAAACAATCAATTTTGAGAAATCGTGCTTTTATTTTGTGTTTGATTATATAATACGCTAAAATAGAAATGCAGAAGAAGATTTGGCATGGAATTTCATATGATAGAAACCCGAAAATATCAAAAAACACTGGCTGCCTGTTATCTGGGATTCGTTACCCAAGCTATCACAGCCAACTTTGCGCCACTTTTGTTTTTGACTTTTCAAAACACCTACGGGATTTCGCTGGAAAAGCTCGCTCTGATCCCCGCTGTGTTTTATCTGACGCAGCTTCTGATTGACCTTGTGGCAGCCAGATTTGTGGATAAAATCGGTTACCGCACCTGCGTGGTAACTTCTCAGGCGATTTCTGCAGCGGGACTTGTACTGCTGGCGGTTCTTCCGGAAATCCTCCCTGTCCCTTTTTCGGGAATCCTCATTGCAGTAGTATTTTATGCTATCGGCAGCGGTCTTGCGGAGGTGCTGGTCAGTCCCATTGTGGAAGCCTGTCCCTTTGAAAACAAAGAAGGCCGAATGAGCTTGCTGCACTCTTTTTACTGTTGGGGCGCGGTGGGCGTCATCTTAGGCTCCACCCTCTTTTTTGCAGTGTTCGGCATCGAAAACTGGAGAATCCTCGCGCTGATCTGGGCGCTGATACCGCTGGTAAATGTCTTCCAGTTTCTTACCTGTCCAATGGAACGTCTGGTAGAAGACGGCGAGGGACTGCCCCTTCGCAAACTTCTCCGTCTGCCGCTGCTGTGGATGATGATCTTACTGATGATCTGTTCCGGCGCGTCCGAAACGGCTATGGCGCAATGGGCGTCTGCATTTACCGAATCGGCTCTTGGAGTTTCCAAAACCATTGGAGATTTGGCTGGTCCCTGCCTGTTTGCCGTTTTTATGGGAATTTCCCGTATCTTGTACGGAAAAATGAGCGAAAAACTGAATTTAACTAGGACTATGCTGCTGAGCAGTTTGCTATGCGTGGCATGCTATTTGCTGACCTCTCTTTCCTCCCTGCCGATGCTTGGTCTGGTCGGGTGCGCCCTTTGCGGCTTCAGCGTAGGCATCCTGTGGCCGGGTACGATCAGCCTTTCTTCCCAAAAATGCCCGAACGGCGGCACTGCCATGTTCGCTTTTTTGGCATTAGCAGGAGATCTGGGCGGTACGATCGCCCCTGAAATAGTAGGAAGCGTCTCAGAATTGGCTGGTGGCAATCTGAAAACCGGTTTGCTTGCCGCTGCAATCTTTCCAATCCTTCTGGTGGCCGGTCTGCTGGCGGCGCAACGGTTTTCCGGCAGGTAGATGATGAATGCCTACTGCCGGAAGCGAACGGATTTTTCACGATCACATACTTTTTTCGAATAAACCGTTGCAGTAATTGTTGCAAATAATAAATATATCAGCAGAAAAATCGTGCTGATCATCCCATTGGTAAAGGCTGCCGTAATGATGGTCAAAAATCCTGCGATCATAATGCATATGGCGCCAAAACGGTTGCTCTTTCTCCATGTATTATCGTTATACATACTCCAAGCAGTCCGCAATCCCACTGCAGAATTTTTCTTTGCCTTTGGCATATAATTTCCCAATGCGATAAGCATGATGCCGCATAAAATGCAAGACACTCTTGCTATGTCAACGGTCGTTTTGGAGGCTCCCGTATTTGCCTGCTTACAGGAAGAATAAAGAATGAAACAATGCATGATCCCAAACATCGCCGCCTCTAAAATCCCTACAATATACAAAAATTTTGCAGAAGATTTTGCCTCCATCTGCTTTTTTTCTGTTTGAGCCTGGGCGGCCTTTTTTTCAAATGCATAAGCAAGCAGATGCCAAAAAAGCGTAACGAGCAAAATAATGATCGGAAAAACAAAGCTTTCCTCTTTCCTTCCCCATCTGTCAGTATTTCCCGCCAGATCATGATGCATCGGTATGAGATCCGGCATAAACTGTAATGCGATACTTGTAACTACTATTGGAAGCATTGCCACGAACCACATGATTTTTTTCATTCCTTTTCCCTCCAAACTGATTTACCCACATAATGAGTTCTTCAAAAACCGTCGTATTGATCTCATAATAGATAAAATTTTTTTCCTTGTATTCACATACGAGATCAGCGTTTTTTAACAATTTTAAATGATAAGAAAGCGCCGGAGGCGTAATCTGCAATCTCTCGGCAATCTCCCCTGCATTTAACCGCCCGTTTTTCAGCATCGTGAGAATCTCTCTCCGCTGGCTGTCCGCTAATACTTTAAAAATATTGGTTTCTTTCATAGTTTCTCGCATTTTCAATCTATTTAAAATTTTATTTAAATAGATATTACCATCCTTCTTTTTTCATGTCAATCGGTATTTAAAATTTTTTTGGTATCGGAGCAAACGGCAGAACAACAAAACCGAGCTTGATTTCGCTCGGCTTCTGGTACATAGAAACAATGACTTTGCGGCGGCGGATGTTTGGAATCCGAATGCCTTGTCAATCTGCGTTTCTTTTTGTTTTCCGGTTATTGTTTGTCCTCGTTCTCTTTTAGAATGTCTGTGAGTACCTCCATCAGCTTTTTTCCGTCGATCGGTTTGGCAATAGGTCTGGCCGTTACCTCTCAGGACTTTACATCCGTAATTATATCATTGGAGGTTTTTACTGTCTGCTTAAGCACTGTTATCTTACCTGTATAGCCGATGGTTTATTAAAAGATTGCCCTACAACAAAACAGATCCATATCTGTACATGTCACTGTCTGTTGCTTAATACATGTTATACAATCCCTAATGCCTTGAACTCCTCCAAAATAAGTCTGCAAATAAAAAGTCAAGCAGAAATTTGTGAACTTTGAAAATTTTATACAGGTTGAATGAAAAGCACAAAAACCAGACCACCGCAGAACGCCGGTCTGATAAAGAAACAGGTATTCTCTTTAGTTTTCTTCCGTTTTGGGCAGGGAGGCAAGGTATTCCCTTACCCGTCCGTAATAAATGCGGAGGAACTTGTTCGCACCGGCAGTCATGTAGA
>CANQCX010000139.1 GCA_947591115.1 uncultured Lachnospiraceae bacterium
TTCTGGCAGATAAAATCTACAGGAACAGGAACAACCTTGCTTATTGCAGGGAACACGGGATCCGGCTGTCCGGGCCGTCTCTTGGCAGGCCAAAGAAAAATGCAGAGATAGACAAAAAGACAGAATACAAGGATAATGCTGATCGGATTGCAGTAGAAAGGGCCTTCGCGCTTGCAAAGCAAAAGTATGGGCTCGGACTGATTACCAGCAGGCTGGATGAGACAACGAGATGTTCCATAGTATTGTCCGTCATTGCAATGAATGTGGATCGGATATGCAGATCTCTTTTGCGCTTATTTTACGGTATTGTTTTTTCAAGGTACAGACAGCATGAATTTATGTTGATATTTACACAAAACAACAATGCGGGAAATTTAGTGTGTTGTTAAGCAGTTATTATTTATACAGGACATTTTTCTTCAATCAGTTCAGCAAGTTTAAGTATCTCTGATGGATCTGTCCGACTATCAATACCCATCAAATATTTAACATCCATTAAAATTCCTAATACATTTTTGTCTCCACCCTTCCAGTCACTTGTGGCAGATCCAATATAATGAATAGGAGTCCCTGTTGGAAAGCTTTTCCCTTTGGAGTCATAAGGCATAATAAAAGCATTATAGACTACCGGATGGTGCCCATCCGTCATAAACCGGCTTTCTTCTGCAATAAATTCTCCATATGTAATTTGTTTATTGATTGATGTCGATTCCGGCAAATGTCCCAGTGGCCCAGACTATCCGAATTTATAATACTTGGCATCAAAGACATATACTTTCCCATTAAGAAGCATTATCGTGTCCGGCTCCAAGAAAGCATTATCGTGTTCTCGCCCATCTTCCAAATTCCATGTTGTCTTAGGAAAATACTCCTCTTTCTCGGAAATACCAAATACCCGGTCTATCATCTTTTCCCAAACATATTCAAACCGATATGTACCATAGCGGAATTCTGAATCTGTATCATCTTTCATTGCTTTTATAACAGCAATCATATTTCTAAACAGTTGCTTATTTCTATCGTTAAATGTATTCTGCAGTTTATTCTTTACAACAGAGAGCATTATTTTCCTAGTTAAGCCAGTTTTCGGTTTCGGCGGCACAAATGACGTAAACAACCACCCAAACTTATCAAAGCTTTCATACACACAATACTTATGAACAATTGTTATCAATTCGTCCTCGTTAATAGTGGTTTTTTTCACTACAAAATCGAGATAATATGCCTCATTGTCCTGTAGTATCGGCTTCTGAGTTTTGATGGTTCTGCTCCAATCAATTTTCCCTCTTTTAGCAACTTGTCGATATGTATCATACTCTTTATAATAGCCGCGTTCAAAGAAATCTTTTATAAGATATAAGTAAGCTTGAACCGGAATACCCGCTGGATCATCCTGATTCAGTCCAACATAAATTTCTGATTTCTTTTTATCGGTATTCTTTGCAAGTACATTTATCAGGGACAAAATATCTTTTCGCAATCCCTTTTCATCTTCGCTGCGATGATACCCCAGAGGAAAATTGACTTCATAATAATCGTCTCTCCGCCGGATGCCGACAAAAACATCACTGTCTATGTTTGTATTTGTTCTGCATCTGTCGAAAAGCGAATTATTCGCCATCTGTATCTTCCTCCGTCTTTGCAGTTTCCTCCGTGTCTCCAAGTGCAACTTCCTGTCCCAGCATCTTCTGATAAACAGTCCGTTTCAAAACTCTCTTTAAAACATCCACCTCCGATTGAGATTCCCTGAAAACATCAATTATTCCGTCTACTGACGATATGCTTTCATTAAAATATGCATAGTGATCCATCTTAAATGCATCATCCCACAAATATTTGAGAACTTTCTCTGGGAATTTCTCTTTTGACAGTTCACTAAGCTTTGCAAAATAAGCTCCTAAGTATCCTATTTCGACTTAATTATAAAATTATATCGCATATGGGATGTCCCCGCAAATGGTTTTCATACAAATAGAACTCATGCATCAATTTTGCTCAAAATTTAGACAGGCAAACCACAGTCTCCACATGCACCGTCTGCCCAAACTGGTCAAACGCCCGAACCTTCTCTAGTGCATACCCCCCATCGCACAGCACGCGCAGATCGCGGGCAAGGGTGGCGGGATCGCAGCTCACATAGACGATCCGCTGCGGCTGCATCCGAAGCATTACCTCCAAACACTTGCCGTCGCAGCCTTTCCGCGGCGGATCAACCACGATCACGTCCGGCCGCAGCATATCCGCCTCCGGCTGCTTTTGGGACGAACTTGCCTGCGCATAAAAATCCGGAAGCACTTCCTCCGCCTTCCCGACGAAAAAACGGACATTGGTAATTCCGTTTAATTTGGCATTCGCCTTTGCATCTTCGATTGCCTGCGGCACCGCCTCTACCCCGTAGACCTGTTTTGCCCTTTGCGACAAAAACAAAGAAATCGTGCCGATTCCGCAGTAAAGATCCCACACGCACTCCTTTCCGGTCAGTCCTGCATATTCCAGCGCTGTACTGTAAAGTTTTTCCGTCTGGACAGGATTTACCTGATAAAAAGACTGCGGAGAAATGTGATAGGCGATCGCCGTATCGGTAAGCGCAAAATCGTCCCCGTCCTTGCAGGCACGCAGATGAATATAGTCCGTAATGTACGGAAGTCCCCAGATACACTCCGTTTTCTCCCCTAAAATCACATTGGTCTGAAACGGATTGATGTTATAAGAAATAGAGGTCATTCCTGAAATCGGCTTTAGAAGCGCGATCAGTTCTTCCGCGAACGGCAGACGCGCCCCGTTAATGACGAGGCAGACCATCAGCTCTTTTGTGGTAAAACCGTATCGGATCAGAATGTGACGCACAAGTCCCTCTCCGGTACGCTCATCATACGGCGAAATCCGGTGCTCTGTCATCCAGCTTTGGACAGCGTTTAAAATCCCGCGGTTCTCCTCTACGCCCAGCAGACAGTCCTCCACCGGTATGATATGATGGGTTCTTGCCGCATAAAATCCGGTAATGACATTCCCGTCTTTATCTTTTCCCGCCGGAAACTGCGCCTTATTCCGGTAACGGAAGGGCGTTTCCATTCCTACGATCGGAAGCATTTTCCGCTCTATCTCCTTTTCCGGAAAACCGCCGATCCGTATCAGAGCATTGCGCACCTTCTCCTGCTTGTATTCCAACTGTTTTTCATAAGACAGCGCCTGAATCTGGCAGCCTCCGCACTGCTTGTAAACCGGACATTTTGGCGTGACGCGAAAAGTGGAAGGAGTCAGCACTTCTTCCACTCTTGCATAACCGTAATTCTTTTTTATTTTTGTCGCGCGCGCACGTACAACGTCCCCGATACAGGCGTCTTTGACAAAAAAGGTCATGCCGTCGTAACGGCCGATTCCCTCTCCGCCGGCTCCCATATCGATAATTGACAATTCAAATAAATCGTTTTTCTGCATAATCTTTCTCCGGTTCGGCACCCGCTTCTGCCGTTTTGTCCCGCCTTATTTTATCGGCTGGTTCTTCTAATGTTTGTTTCCAGCAGACGGTTATACCCCTGCCATTCCAGATTTCCGTCCGCCGCGCCGCTCAAAGCCTCCTTCAGCGTTTCCATCTTCGCATCCAGATTATCCGCGAAACTGAGCGCCAACGCCTCCGCCAATGCCGGTTTTTTCGGAGAACCGTATTCCAGCTCTCCATGATGCGCCAAAATACAATGCTTCAATTCATTTGCCAGACACACCGGAAAACCTTCGATCTTCCGGATCTCGCTTCCCAGCCACTCCGCGCCGATCATGATATGCCCCAAGAGCTGGCCTTCGTCCGTATAGTCATTCTCCGGAAACGTGGACAATTCTTCCAGTTTTCCGATATCGTGAAAAATTGCCGCACAGATCAGCAGATCGCGGTTTAAGATCGGATACTGCTCTGCAAAAAAATTACAGTTTTTCGTTACGCCGAGCGTATGCTCCAGCAGACCGCCTACAAAACCATGATGAACGCTTTTTGCCGCCGAATGGAACTGAAAGCGTTTCACAAACTGGGGATCGTCAAAAAAAGTATGCAGCAGTCTGCTAAGATACGGGTTTTCCACCGACTGGATGAACTGCATGAGCTGCGCATACATCCCGTCGATATCGTGGCTGCTGACCGGAAGATAATCTTTGGGATCGTACTCGTTTTCCGATACTTTCCGCGCCCGTTTGATGGAAAGCTGCAGATTGCCCTGATAAGAAGAAACATCTCCGGTAACGGCTATGTAATCCATCATTTCAAATTCATTGATCCCCACCGAGGCCGGATCCCAGATTTTAGCGTCCAGCGTCCCTGTTTTATCCTGAAGGACTACATTTTCATATGGCTTTCCGGTCTTGGTTACCGCCTGCTGCTTATATTTGCATAAATAAATTTCACTGATCCTTTCTCCTTCGCGGAGCGTTTCAATATATCTCATTTTTCCTCCCTTTTACTGTAAAACTCCAATTTCTGCCTGAAAGGTAATTTCCGAATATCCGTCTGCTCCCTGACGTTTTACCACGATCGGGATCTTGCTTCCCGGCGTCAGTTCCAGCAGCTTAGTGCTGTACGCGCTGTCGGTTCTGACTGCCTGCCCGTCGATCTTTACCAATACGTCCCCGCTCTGCAGGCCGGCGCGCATCGCCGGAGAATCCATAGAAACCTCCCGAATATACACACCCTTCGGAATATCATAGGCTTCGGAAATCTTATCCGTAACCGTAGATACATGAATGCCGAGATAAGGAATGTCCTTTCCTTCGGACAGCATGGATATGATCGGCTGCAATTCCGAAACGGATACGGCGGTCAGCGTATTCTCCGCATGGGAGGCGCTGTAATCCTGCATAACGATCCCGATGACCTCCCCGTTTACATTGATCAAAATACCGCTGCCGCTTCCGCTTGCCACAATATCCGTCGTAAAAACGGAATAATTATGGTCATCCGTAGTAATTTCATGATTGGTCGAGGTAATATTTCCGGTCAAAATCGAGTAACTTGTGCCAAGCGGACTTCCCAGCGCCAGCACAATGGTACCTTTTGATACAAAGCCGGAATTCCCGATCTGCGCGGTCGATATGGCGGAGAGCGTCGTATCCTCCAGCTTGCTTTTTTCAACGGAAAGAAGGGCAAGTCCTGTATTTCCGTCATACTTTTTCAGCGAAGCCTCCGCCATACTCTCATCAATAAAGGTTACGCTGATACGGGAGTCGTCATGTATGATTTTCCG
>CANQCX010000140.1 GCA_947591115.1 uncultured Lachnospiraceae bacterium
TAGCGGCCGCAGCGGCGGTTTTTATCGTTTTGACAGCCGTTGACCAGCTTACCAAATATCTGGCGGTTTTGCAGTTGAAAGACAAGCCGCCGTTTGTGCTGATTCCGGAGGTTTTCGAATTCCGCTATCTGGAAAATCAAAGTGCCGCCTTTGGCGTCGATCTGCTGTCCATTTTGCAGCAAATCTTTCATTTTTCTTATTTTAACAGTCATCCGGATGCTTTTTTGACATGTAAAATGATATTTTTTGTCGTTTTAACGCTGATCGTAGTCGTTTTTTTGGGACTTCTTTATCTGAGGATCCCGCAAACCCGCCGTTATCGCGCGGTTCATGCGATTCTTATCGTATTTTCGGCAGGGGCGGTCGGAAACTGCATTGACCGGATCCGGAACCGGTATGTAGTCGATTTCTTTTATTTTAAGCTGATCGATTTTCCGATTTTTAATGTAGCGGATATTTATGTAACGGTTTCTGTCTTTTTTCTGATCATCTTATGCCTGTTTTATTATAAAGAAGAAGATTATGAAATAGTTTTTCCTTCCCGAAAGGAAACCGGAGAAAAACATAAGGATCACGATGAAAACAGAACAATTTGAAGTATTAAACGAACAGGAAGGGGAACGTCTGGACAAATATTTAAGTATTCTTTATCCGGATTTTTCCCGTTCTTTTTTTCAAAAATTGATCAAAGACGGCTGCATTTTGGTAAACGGACAGCCGCAAAAGGCAAATTACCGCGCAAAAACGGGAGATCTGGTCGAAATCCGGATTCCGGATGCGGTAGAAACGCGCATCGAGCCGGAAAATATCCCGCTGGACATTCTCTATGAGGACGAAGACGTTTTGATCGTCAATAAGCCGAAGGGAATGGTGGTGCATCCCGCCGCCGGACATTTCAGCGGCACGCTGGTCAATGCGGTTATGTATCACTGCAGGGAGTCGTTAAGCGGCATTAACGGCGAAATACGACCCGGCATCGTACATCGGATCGATATGGACACTACCGGCTCGCTGATCGTCTGCAAAAACGATGCAAGCCATGTGGAGATTGCCGCGCAGATCAAAGCGCATTCGGTCAACCGGATCTATGAAGGGATCGTATGCGGCAATTTGGAACAAGACGAGGGCATTGTCCAAGCGCCGATCGGAAGAGATCCCAAAGACCGGAAAAAAATGGCGGTAACGGAAAAAAACGGGAAGCCTGCCATAACCCATTATCAGGTGTTAAAGCGTTTTGGCGATTATACCTATGTGCAGTTTCGGCTGGAAACGGGAAGAACGCATCAGATACGCGTGCATATGGCCTCCATCGGGCATCCGCTGCTTGGCGATGCCGTATACGGTTCCTCTAAAACGGCGCATGGGCTCCGCGGTCAGACGCTTCATGCGAAAACCATTGGATTTGTCCATCCATCTACCCATGAATATATGGAATTTTCAGCACCTTTACCGGAATATTTTGAAAAAATATTATCGAACTTGAATTTATACAGAAAAATATAGTATAATGTCATCGTACCATATCAGGGTGCAAACAAATCGTGGTTACTTGGAAGGAGGACACAATATGGGGAATCAGATCTATACCATAGGACGTGAATTTGGCAGCGGGGGAAAGATTGTCGGCGAAAAACTGGCGGAAAGGCTCGGAATACCGCTTTATGATAAGGAATTGCTTCAGCAGGCGGCAAAAGATTCCGGATTTTGCGAAGAAATCTTCGAAAATCATGATGAAAAACCGACAAATTCGTTTTTATATTCCCTTGTCATGGATACCTATTCCGCAGGAAATTATTCTTCCACGCCGTTTTTGGATATGCCGCTCAACCATAAAGTCTTTCTGGCGCAATTTGACACCATTAAACGGATCGCCGGTCAGGAATCCTGCGTCATCGTCGGACGCTGCGCGGACTATGCGTTGGCAAATATTCCGGAATGCATCAATATCTTTATCCACGCAGAGCTTGACGACCGGATCAAAGTCGTCAGCAGACGGATGAACATTACCGAGAACAAGGCGCGCGATATGGTTCAGAAAAAAGATAAACAGCGCTCCAGCTATTACAACTATTATACCAGCAAAAAGTGGGGCGATGCCAGAGGTTATGATCTGACCTTAAATACAAGTAAGATCAGTCCGGAGCAATGCGTAGATATTATCATTGCTTATCGTAAATGCATGGAAAACCATGAATAAACGGACATCCGCCAAAATGTGAAATTTACGTGGGGAGACGCTTTACAGGAAGTTGTTTCCCCACGTTTTTTCTTTCTACTATAAAGGTTATAAATTTAGTCAAGTATGATTTGCCGAATCGTACTTGACTAAATTTGTTTTTCTGTGTTATACTATAGCTGCCATAAGGAAAACCATAAGGAAATAAGATGGAGGTGATATTCTATGTTTATTGGCAGGGAACATGAATTAGAGGCGCTGAACAAGCTGTATTCTTCAAATAAATTTGAATTCGCTGTCATATACGGACGGCGGCGTGTTGGGAAAACGGCATTGATCAGCCGGTTTATCAAAGAGAAAAACGCCATCTATTTTATGGGCGTGGAGAGTAACGCCAAACAAAATCTCGAGAATTTCAGTAAGAGCATTTTGGAGTATCGTACCGGAATTGAGACGGAAAGCGCTTTTCGTTCTTTTCAGGCGGCTTTAGAATATGTATTCAAGCTGTCCGAACAGGAAAAGCTCATTCTCGCCATCGACGAATATCCCTATGTTGCACGTTCATACAAAAGCCTTGCGTCTACGCTTCAGCTGCTTATTGACAAATATAAGGAGAATTCCAAAATGCTGCTGATCCTCTGCGGTTCGTCCATGTCTTATATGGAGGATCACGTCCTTGCCTACAAAGCGCCGCTTTATGGGCGTCGGACAGCGCAGATGAAGATTGTTCCCTTTGACTTTGATGAAACATGCCGTTATTTTCAGAATTTTTCTGACGAGGATAAGGCTCTGATCTACGGAATTGTCGGCGGCACGCCGCAGTATCTGCTGCAAATGAACGATGCATTAAGCGTTGAAGACAATATCAAAAACACATTTTTAAATCCTACCTCCGCCTTGTTTGAAGAGCCGGAAAACCTGCTCAAACAGGAGGTACGGGAGCCTGCGCTGTATAATGCCATTATTACGGCGATTGCTACGGGTTCTACCCGAATGTCAGAAATCGCCGGAAAAGTCGGCGAGGATACCAATGTATGCTCCGCCTATGTAAAAAACCTTGTTTCCCTCGGCATTATCCGAAAAGAAACGCCTTACGGCGAAAAAAACTCCCGAAAAACGATTTATATGATTGAGGACAACCTGTTTCGCTTCTGGTATCGTTTTATACCGGAAAATTATTCGATTATTGCCCGCAGCGCAGCGAACCTTGCCTATCAACGCATAGAACCGTTTCTGTCCGATTATATGGGCAAAGTGTTTGAAGAAATCTGCAAGCAGTATCTTTGGAAGCTGCTGTTAGCCGGAAAATGTCCGGTAGAATTTTCTTCTCTTGGCCGCTGGTGGGGCAGCGATCCGACAGAAAAATGCCAAGCAGAAATTGACATTCTCGCTGAGCAGGACAAAAACAACGCGCTTTTTGGCGAATGCAAATGGACAAACGAAAAAATTGATCTTGGCGTCTTAGAAAAGCTGGTAAAACGCAGCAATCTGTTTTCGTATAAGAAAAAGTATTTTTACCTCTTTGCAAAATCCGGTTTTACCAAAGGGTGTATTGATAAGGCAAAAGAAATGGGGAATGTAGTTCTGATCAGTTACAAAGAAATTGTCAGCAATGATTTCCGATAGATTTCTATAAACAGTACCGAATTCGTCGTGAAAAAGCCGTTTTTGGTGCTGTTTTTATTTGTTTTGGGTTTAAACTATTCGTTAAACTTGTGTTTCGCGAATAGATATGTCCCGCATCACAACCCACTTCCCCAATGCCGCAGCCTTGTCATTTTCCACTGATGATCTCGGCGGAATCCAGCAAAACCGTAAACGGACCGTCATTTGTCAGACTGATTTTCATGTCTGCGCCGAAGCTTCCGGTCTGGACATTCGCAATCTGTTTTTTGCATTCTGCGATGATGTATTCATATAATTCTTCAGCCAGCGCCGGATTTCCAGCCGCCGTAAATGACGGACGGTTTCCCTTTTTACAGTCTGCATACAAGGTAAATTGTGAAATCAACAGCAATCCGCCGTCTACCTCGCGAAGCGCCAGATTGGTTTTTCCGTTTTCATCGGCAAAAATACGCATCCCTATCAATTTTTGAATCATTTTATCCGCCACCGCTTTGGTGTCCTGTTCCGATATCCCGATAAAAACGCACAAACCATGCGAAATCTGACCGGTTACTTCCTGTTCGACCTCGCATTTGGCATTTAACACCCGTTGAATTAAAAATCGCATTTTTTCGCTCCTTTTTCCTCTTTTACTGTCATTTTTACTATTATATCACAACATCTGCGATGAACACTAGCATATTCCTACTAAATATTGTATAATAGTAACAGTTCAACCGTACGGTTGCACAGAAAGAAGGGATCGCATGAAAGAAAAAGCCTATTACGAAAACGTAAATGTGAAAAACGAACTGCATTTGCGGGAACTGATTCAGGAGCTTCCACCTTACTGCAAGCAGTTTTTTATCGGGATCGAACCCAACACTTCTTCCCGAACGCGGATCGCCTATGCGTATGACCTGCTGTGCTTTTTTGATTATCTGCACCAGAATAACCCGCTTTGCCGGAAAATGGAGATTCGGGAATTCCCCCTGTCCATCCTCGACAAGATTACGCCATTGGATATTGAAGAATATCTGTATCATTTAAAGGTATATGAAAAAGACGGAAAGCCGCACACCAACGAGGAACGCGGTTTAAAGCGCAAATTGGCCTCCCTGCGGACATTTTACCATTATTTTTTCAAAAACGAACTGATCGATACCAATCCTGCAGTCAAAGTGGATATGCCTAAAATCCACGAAAAAACGATTGTTCGTCTGGACGTGGATGAAATCGCCATGCTTTTGGATGAGGTAGAATCCGGCGAAAACCTTTCCTCTCGTCAGCAAAAATACCACGAACGGACAAAAACGCGTGATCTTGCGCTGCTTACGCTTCTATTGGGAACCGGAATCCGAGTATCGGAATGCGTGGGACTGGATATCAATGACATTGATTTTAAAAATAACGGAATTAAGATTCATCG
>CANQCX010000141.1 GCA_947591115.1 uncultured Lachnospiraceae bacterium
ATAGTCATTTCCGCGGGATATAAAAACTGTCATGGTCATCCTCATTTTGGATTTTTGCAGGAAAGCATAGCCTATTATTTCCAAAATCCAGAATATCAGGAGCCTCATTATATCTGTTTTAATGGAGAAAATGGAAAATTAAAGCAATGGTTCATTACTTCCTGCTGCGCTCCGGTATTTACCACTCTGGGGTACGGCAGTGCGGACGGGCAGATTGATTTTGTGCAGCATTTTTTTCATTTTTCTGACAGAGGTTTCAGAGCGCATCTCGCCGAAACGCTTTTTTCGATGCCAAATACGGATTATATAGGGATAGATTCTCCGTTTTTGCAGCAGGCGCAGTCTACGCGGATTCCGGATGCAAAGCTGTTTTTAAAGAGGTAACCAAAGATGAGCTTACAGGAGTTTTATGAAGATCTTCAGACTGCGTATCAAACAGGCGGTTTCCGTCTGGTTTTGGACGAAAATCTCTGTGGAGGTGCATTTCGCGGTCTTTATTTTTCGGTGGGTGCGCTGGTCATAGAAGACGGCAGCATTGCCCTGCTGGGAGAAACGGTAACGATTACGGGAAACTGCGTGCTGAACGGATGGAACGACGGCGCGCTTTTTCAGGTGCGTATCGTCTGCAGGGAAAACGAGGGAACGATCGTTTATCAGGCATTGTTCTGGAACCGCTTTTTTGGAACTTTGCAGGAGCTTTTCGGAAATGTTTCCGATACTTTGATCATGGAAAAAGAGGGCGGGCATCACTGGGAACGTCTGGCAGGAGAACTTTCGGTTTCCATGCCGCAGTTTTCGTTTGACAGTCAGGGGGAGGATGTACAGTTTCCGCTGGCTTTTTCCGCCGAGGTCGGCGCCGCGTTTCAGGAAGCCTTTCAAAAACAGAACCGGCAGGAGATTCAGATTACCGGAAACCGGATATCCGGAAGGGTAAGCAGTGACGGTGCGTTTGAATTGGAACTGCCGGTGCAGCAGATCGATGTTGGAATTTTTCCTACCGTCTCGGCGTTTTTGCTTTTAAGAAACGGAATGGAATATGGGGAAGAAATCGGCCATTGGACGATTTCGCAGGTCGGTGTCCGTCTGAGTCTTCTGCTTCCGCAGATCGGAGAGACGGACGTTACGTTTCCTTTGTTTACGGCGGGAGAAAAACGTACGCTGCACATGGAGGCGTCGGAAGGAATCGGGATTGTAAATCTTGCGGAATTTTTTGCGGAGGTGTTTTCCTTAGAAAAGAGCGTTCTTGGCCTGCAGCTGCCGGAAAATACGCCTCTCGACCGTTTCCGCCTGTATCAGATGGATCTTTTGACCGAACGGAGTGAAACTTCATGGAAGCTTCCCTATCTGGCCGCCCGTTTTGCGCTGGATGAAGCGTGGAAGCTTCCGATACCGCATGTAACGCTGGAGGAGCTTTCTGTCTGGTTTCAGCTTTCCTTCGGAAAATCGGAGCAATGGAAGCATTTTTTAACGGCTTCCGCCACCGGCCGCGTGGCGATCACTCTGGGAAATTACCGTTTGGAATTATTGGCGCAGCTGCAGCTTCCGGATCTGTACTTTACCGCACAGGCGAAGCTGTTTCAAGCGCAAAACAGCAATTCGCCGGGACTGGCGGAGCTGGCGGACACATTTCAGGTTTCCCTGCCCAAACAATGGCATACGGAAAAGAATCTGCTGGGGGAGATCAGCATCGGCGGCTCGGGGAAGGACAGGGATTTATGGCTTGAGGCAGGCGTCTATGATATTTTGTCTTTTTCCCTCGGCGGCTGGGAAATCCGTATGAGCGAGCTGACAGCGAATGTACAAATTTCGCCCTCCGCGTTTGGGTTTTCCGTTATGGGAATTATGGCATTCGGAGAAGGGAAAACGGCGTTTTCCATTTATCTGAAAGCAAAGTATGATAAGATATGGGAATTTTCCGGCGGTCTGTATCAGGGAACCGTCAGCATCGGCTCCCTGCTTGCGCAGATGTTTGGACAGAGCGTGCCGGAGGATATTGTAAAGCTGGCGTTGACGGAATTGGATGTCAATTATCGGCAAAGCGGCGAGTGGAGGGTTACGGCGGCGTTTGAAGCCGGATGGAACCTTGCGGTTTTAGGAAAGCAGTTCCTTCTTGGCGGACGGCTGATCGCGCAAAGGAGCGAGGAAAAAACCGACGTATCGGCGCTGTCTTATCTGAATATCGATTCTTTTTCCGTTCTGGCGCAGATCGATCATATACAGAGCGAAACGCAAAGGGAGTATCTGTTCCGCATTGCATATCAAAATGCGTATCTTCAGGCGGCGTGGAGCCGCCGGAGCGGAGATGAGCTTCTTTCGGTCAGTCTGGGAGGAATGACGCTGGGAGCTTTGGTAGAATCGCTGGCGAAGCTGGCCAATCCGAATAAACGGTTTCAGCTTCCGTCTCCCTGGAATCTTTTAAATAAAATTGAATTGTCCCGATTTCTGTTGGAATGGAATATTACTCAAAGCAGCCTTTTGTTTTTCTACCGCGCAGAGCTGGAAATCGCAGGACTGATGTATCTGGATCGGATCGGCGTCCGTTATGAGATGAAAAACCGCAAGCTTTTCTGGGTGCTGACCGGAAAGCTGCTGGGGATTTCTTACGGAGAGGACGCTCCGCTCGAATGGGATGCGCTGGACGGAAAGCCGCCGGAAAACAGTGCGGAGGATGAGCGGAGGTTTGACCTTTCCTATCTGGGACTGGGACAGCATTTAAAGACCGGAAATATCGCGGACGGAGGGATCGCCGAAGCGATCGCATCGTTAAAAGAGCAGCTTCGGGATCCGTCATGGGAAACCGCCGCCTACGATCCGGCGGTCAACTGGCTGTTCGGCGCGGATTTTACCGTCAACAACATGGTAAATGTCCGGCTTGTACTCAATGATCCGGTTTTGTACGGCCTTCTGGTTACCGTACAGGCAAAAGCGGGAAGTCCGCTGGAAGCGTTTAACGGTCTGGAAATCGAATTGCTCTGCAAGCGGGCGGGGGCGGATGTCTACCTGTTCCGCGGCGAGTTAAAGGTACCGGAAAAGTACCGCCGATTTTCGCTTGGCGTTTTAAGCCTGACATTGGGAACCATCTGTCTGGAGGTGTATACGAACGGCGGCTTTTATCTGGATCTGGGATTTCCGCATGGATTGGATTTTTCACGCTCGTTTGTACTGGAATGGAGCATTTTTACCGGAAGAGGCGGTTTTTATCTGGGCGTCTTCAAAGGAATCGAACGACCGGAGCTTCCGGCAACCGAGAGGGGGATTTTTTCGCCTGTTCTGACGCTTGGAATCGGACTTTCCATCGGACTGGGACGCTCCTTTGATCTGGGAATCGTAAAAGGCGGGGTTTCGCTGGAGGTATTTGGAATTCTGGAAGGTGTACTGGCGATTTTTCACGATAAGGAGGACGGAAGCGAAAGCACGTATTATTGCGTGAAAGCGGCGGCGGGAATCTGCGGGCGGCTGTATCTGAGCGTGGATTTTAAGATCATTACCGTTCAGGCCTCCGCGGAAGTATCGGCTTCGGCGATGCTTTCCATTGCCGCCTATCGGGCGGCGGTCATTACGGTCGATCTGGCTTTGACGGTTCAGGCATCCATCAAGATCCTGTTTGTCAAAATTCATTTTTCCTTTTCTTTTTCGTATACGGCAGCTTTTACTCTGGGAAGCGACGAGCCGGCGCCCTGGGATCAACGGCTGACGGAACAAAAGAATGGAAAGAGCAAGCGGGAAAAAACGGCTCTTTTGGCGGTTCGTGCGGGCAATGAGAAAATAGAGCTGGAGCTGCTTCCGTTGTTTTACCGGAAACTGGATTCTCTGGAAAACAAAGACGGCGGCAGTTACGGAATGGCGCTGCTTATGATGATGGACGGGAATGCACAGAAGCAGTGGTGCAATCTTTTGACGGAGTGGCTGCTTTCTTATATAGAGGGCGAAACCGTTAGCAGCGAGCAGGCGGAGATCTTTGCTTCGTTTTCGGAGCTTACGTATGAGCAGTTGGAAAAATTTTTGCAGCAGAACGTATCGGTTTCCTACCGGATTCATTGGATTGAGGAGGAAAAGCAGCTGCGCAGTCTTCTCGAAGAAGAAGCGGAGCGCTATGTCTTTCCAATGCTGCCGCCGCTTTGCGCGGTCTTTCGTCAAAAGGAGCAGGAGCAGAGCGTTTGTTACTGGAAGGATCGGGAGGTGGACGGCTCGTATTTTGAGCAGTTGACCGAATATTTCCGCCGTCTGGATCCGGATCCGGCGCGAATGGAGGATGAAGAGCAAAGCCAAGAAAAGCTTCCGATCGCAAAAGCGTTCTTTTTGGATTATTTCCAGATGTTTCTCAAAGAGCTTTCCGGCAGATTGCAAGGAATGTTTCAGTCGTTGGAAACCGAAAACGGATGGGAGCCGGAAGCCTTCGGACTTTCGCCGGAGGAACTACTTTCCGAAAATCCGGAGCTTTTGCTGAAACCTTCCGCTGCGCTGGTATTTCCGACGCTGGCTTATCGCGTGGGAAGCGGCGATACGCTTCAGAAGATCATGGAGCGTTTCGGCTATACCGAAGCAAAAGAGCAGTTTTGGGACAGCGTCCGGCAGGAAACGTTTCTGCTCGAACAGGGCGCGCAGATTTTGTACGGAGAGGGCGTTTTTGACAATACGGCGTCGAAGCTGACGCTGAAAGAAGCCGCTGCCATGCTTTTTGTGCGGTTTTATGAAGAACTGGCTCCGGAGGACATGTTTCTTGCGGGCGATATCGCGCGTATGAATGAAATCGAGCTGTCGTTTGAAGCGGACGGAACGAAAGAGGTATTTCTGACGCTTCCCGTACGGAGTGGGGAATACCGCGCTTTGCGGGGCGACACGCCGCAGAGGCTGGGACAATTCCTGAGGCTTTTAACGCTGGAAGAAACGCTTCTGCCCGAATGGGATGCTTTTTATGCCGATATTTGCAGACGCAACGCCCAAGAAGCAAAGATACCGGAAAAAGTTCATTTTTATGCGGAAAACATTACGGTAAGAGAAGAAAATCTGGACCGCCTTGCCGCGCGGCTCTTTCCGGACAGCGCCCAGACGGAGCTTCCGCCGGAACTGCTCTGGAAGGCGCCTGTTTTAAAAATCAATGCAGGACTTGTCCTGAAAAACGCAGTCTGTCCGTTTCCGGAGCAGGAAACCGTTACGGTTTCCCAACTGGCGGGA
>CANQCX010000142.1 GCA_947591115.1 uncultured Lachnospiraceae bacterium
CAAGCAGCGTAGAGACTATCGAGAACAGCGCGTTTGCGTATTGCGAAAGCCTGATGGAGATCGTTATTCCGGAAAAAGTGACGGTCATTGAGGATTATACATTTGTTTGCTGTACCGGTTTGGAAAAAGTGACGATCCCAGATAGCGTGACGAAAATCGGAGATTATGCATTTGGAAGCTGCGGGTTAAAGAGCGTGACGATCCCGAAAGCGGTAACAAGCATCGGAGAAGGTGTATTTTCCGGCTGCAGCAGTCTGACAGAGATCAAAGTGGCAGAAGACAATGCCGCTTATGTCAGTGCAGACGGTATACTGTATAACAATGCTAAGAAAGAATTGGTATGCTGTCCGGAAGGAAAAAAAGGAAGCGTAACCATTCCGGAGGGAATAACAAGTATCAGAAGAGATGCGTTTTCTGGAAATGAAAATTTAACAAGCGTTACGCTTCCTTCCAGTATAAAAGATATTATGTATGATGAAGATGGCTGGAGGTACAGTCCGTTTGATGAGTGTTTCGGCTTAACGGAGATCAACATAGCAAACGGAAATCCGGTTTATACCAGCATAGAAGGATGCCTGTATCAGAAAGATGGAGCATCCGGACAGTTGGGATTGGTATGCTGCCCGAAAGGAAGGGAAGGAACCTTCACGTTTCCGGAAAATGCGGATGTTGAATATATTGGAGCATACGCTTTTTATAACTGCAGCGGTCTTACCCATATCAAACTTCCGTTTGGATTAACATGGATCGAAGACGGTGCGTTTTGCTGGTGCAACAATCTTGCAAGCATCGAGATTCCATACGGTGTGGCATGGATGGGCGAGAATTTATTCCATGGATGCGAACATCTGACCAGCATTACCATTCCGGCAAGCGTATACAAGATTAACGGAGATATAGGATTTCCGCCGGATGTTACTGTTTATGGACAAGAGGGTTCTTATGCGCAGGAGTATATAAAAGAGTATGATCCGGAGGGAGCGTTCCTTAAATTCCAGCCAATTACAAGCAGTGTGAAGCTGACATCGACGGAGCAGACATTTGACGGAACAAAGGATCTGGTATTCCGTCTGGAAAATGCGGCAGGAGCGGTTAAAGAGATTAAGGGCATCCGGTTCTGCTGGAGTGATGCTAAGAACGACATGTACAGATATTTCCAGATTGACAACTACGGCAAATCCTATGGATATGATCCGCAGAGCGGAACGCTTGTCATTTACAAGGAAGCTGTTTCCGCGCTCGTTTACAG
This sequence comes from uncultured Lachnospiraceae bacterium, assembly GCA_947591115.1. Taxonomy (GTDB): domain Bacteria; phylum Bacillota; class Clostridia; order Lachnospirales; family Lachnospiraceae; genus Roseburia. Next base: position 1,250 of record CANQCX010000142.1, read on the forward strand.
CGAAGATGCATATAAAGGAAAGACTTATATCGGAGGAATTGATTATATCGCGGCGGACGGAACGGAAAAGACGATGGACGCAATGGCGTGGAAAGTGACAGTGGCGCCTCGTTCTACGAAAGCGGTTTCGCAGAAGGTAGAAACGCTTACCCAAAATCAGACAGCAGTTGCAGCAGATCAGATGAAGGAACTGGTAGAGGACAATAAGAAAAATGATGTTGTGATCCGGCTTGCCAATAATATCTGCTTTACGTTTGCAAAAGGCACCATGCAGATGGTAGAAGGGAAAAACAGCTATGATTTCGGTGCGAATGTTTACAAGGAATACAGCAAGCTGACCAAGCCGCCATTTGCCGAGGACGAGTTTGTACAGGCGATCAATTATAACTACAGCGGAAATCTTCCGGCGGAAGCTTCTATCAGCATTCCGGTAGACACGAAGTGGATCGGGAAGACACTGTACTACTATGAAGTGACCGCAGACGGAAGGTATATATATGTGGACAGTGATGTTGTGGACAAAGACGGCTTCTTTACGATTCAGCAGAGCCACTGCTCGAATTATGTTATCTCCACGAAAGCGATAGCGGAAAGTCCGAAAACAGGAGACAGCAATGCGTCTGCATTCTGGATCATGCTCCTGCTTTTTGCAGCAGGAAGCCTGTGCGCGGTAGGAGGCTTTATCGCCGCAAACAGAAAGAGGATTGGAAGATTTGAAAAAGAATGATGTGGTATAGCAGCTAGATAGAAGATAGAGTCCTTCGCCGTACGGCGAAGGACTTTTCGATACCAAGGACAGACGGATCATTCTATCCACAGAATTGGAGAAAACTCCGGTTTTTGACAAATCCCCAGAAAATTGATAGAATCGTACGTACCAATGGAACAATGAGAAGGTGCGTCATGAGTAAGAATTTAAAGAAAATGCTTCAATATTATCGCCCTTATCGGGCGATTTTTTGGGCGGATATGTTTTTTGCGGCGCTGTCTGCCGCAGCGGCTCTGATTATACCGCTGGTAGTGCGTTATGTAACGGGTACGCTGATCTATCGGGAGCCGCAGGAGATTCTAAGCCAACTGGTAAAGATCGCGGTCTTTCTGGCGGTCTTATTGGCGGTGGACTGCTACAGCCGGTTTTTTATCGGCAATTACGGCCATGTAATGGGTGCGAAAATGGAGTATGACATGCGGGCGGAGCTTTTTGCGCACATGCAGAAGCTCTCGTTTTCCTTCTACGACGATGCGAAGGTCGGGCAGCTTATGAGCCGGATCACGTCGGATCTGTTCGATATTACGGAATTGCTGCATCATGGGCCGGAAAATCTGATCTTATCCCTGTTAAAAATAACCGGTGCGTTTTTGATCCTGCTTTGCATCAACGGATGGCTGGCGCTTGCCGCCTTTGTCGTCATTCCGGTTTTGTTTTTGTTTGCGTTCTTTCTGAACCGGAAAATGAGAAACGCCTTCCGGCGCAACCGGATAAAAATTGCGGAGATCAATGCGCAGATCGAAGATAATCTGTCCGGTATCCGCGTGGTAAAATCGTTTGCCAATGAGGAAATAGAAAACCGGAAGTTTCAGGTCGGAAACGACGGCTTTCTTTCCGCCAAAAAGAACAGCTACCGTTATATGGGGTGCTTTCAGGCGGGCGTAGGCGTATTTACCACGCTGATCCAGATCAACGTCATTCTGGCGGGAGGAGTGCTGATCGCAGGCCGGCACCTGAATATCAGCGATCTGATCACGTTTCTTTTGTATATCGGTGTTTTTACGGAGCCGATCCGCACGTTAGTGGATTTTACGGAGCAGTTCCAGAACGGGTACACAGGATTTGAGCGTTTTCGGGAGATCATGGATATCCGGCCGGATATTCAGGACGCAAAGGACGCGGCGGAATTAACGGATGTTATCGGAAATATTTCCTTTGAAAACGTATCGTTCCATTATAAAGAAAATACGGACTGCGTGTTAAGCAGCATCAATCTGGAGGTGCCGGCAGGAGCGTATATCGCGCTGGTTGGTCCCTCCGGAGTAGGAAAAACCACACTGTGTTCGCTGATTCCGCGTTTTTACGACGTGACGGAGGGAACGATCCGCATCGACGGAAAAGATATCAGAAGCGTTACGCAGAAAAGCCTGCGGAATCAGATCGGCATTGTGCAGCAGGATATCTATCTGTTTGCGGGAACGATTTATGAAAATATCGCGTACGGAAAGCCGGGAGCCGGAAGGGAGGAGGTCATCGAAGCGGCGAAAAATGCGAATGCGGATGAATTTATACGCGCGTTTCCGGACGGCTACGATACCGACATCGGGCAGCGCGGAATCAAACTGTCCGGAGGACAGAAGCAGCGTCTGTCCATTGCGCGCGTCTTTTTAAAAAATCCGCCGATTCTGATTTTTGACGAAGCAACCTCGGCGTTGGATAATGAGAGTGAGCGCGTGGTTCAGGAATCACTGGAAAAACTGGCGAAAAACCGGACGACGTTTGTCATTGCCCACCGCCTTACCACCATTCAGAATGCCGAGAAAATTCTGGTTCTGACAGAAAAAGGAATCGAAGAGTCCGGAACCCACGAACAGCTTTTGGAAAAAGGCGGTATTTATGAAAAGTTGTACCGTATGCATGATTAGTGTTTGCATTCTTGCGGTAATCATAGTAAAATACAATGTTGTGATCGTAACTCCGGTTAAACCGGATAGAAATAGGAAAGGAGCGGACATATGACAAAGATTGATATTGTTTCCGGCTTTTTAGGAGCGGGAAAAACAACTTTTATTAAAAAGATGATCGAGGAAGCGTTTCAGGGAGAGCAGATCGTCCTGATCGAAAATGAATTCGGGGAGGTCGGGATCGACGGCGGATTTTTAAAGGATTCCGGAATTGAGATTACGGAAATGAACTCCGGCTGCATCTGCTGTTCATTGGTCGGAGACTTCGGAAAGAACTTAAACGAGGTCATTACCAAGTTTCATCCGGATCGGATTTTAATCGAGCCGTCGGGCGTCGGCAAATTATCCGATGTCATGAAATCGGTCATTGATATAGAAAAAGAGCAGGACGTCAAGCTGAATGCGCTGGTAACGGTGGTCAACGCCCTGAAAGCCAGCAAGCAGATGAAAGCCTTCGGCGAATTTTTCAACAATCAGATCGCCTATGCCACTACGGTTCTTTTGAGCCGTACCCAGAATGCGACGGAAGAACAACTGGAGCTTTGCGTAAAGCAGATTCAGGCGTTGAATGCGAAAGCGGCGGTTATTACAACGGCGTGGGATGAAATTTCCGGCGCGCAGATCTTAAAAGTCATGGAGGGACAGGATAATCTCGAAATGAAGGTGCTTGCGGAGGCGCGTCATGCACAGGATGAAGAGGAGCACGAGCATGAGCATCATCATGAGCACGACGAGCACGAACACGAGCATGAACATCATCATGAACACGACGAGCACGAACATCATCATGAGCATGACGAGCACGAACACGAGCACGAGCAGCATGACGAGCATGAGCACGAACACGAACATCATCATGAGCATGACGAGCATGGGCATGAGCATCATCATGAGCACGACGAGCATGGGCATGAGCACGAGCATCATCATGAGCACGAGCACGAACATCATCATGAGCACGACGAGCACGAACACGAACATCATCATGAGCATGACGAGCATGGGCATGAGCATCATCATCACCACCATGCGGACGACATCTTTACAAGCTGGGGCAGGGAGACGCCGCATAAATTTGAGCGGGCAAAGATCGAAGAAATCTTAAAAGGCTTTGTGGATGCGGACAATATCCTGCGTGCAAAAGGAATGGTAGAAAGCACCGACGGAAGCTGGATCT
>CANQCX010000143.1 GCA_947591115.1 uncultured Lachnospiraceae bacterium
CTGCCACATGACGGGAGAGGAGGAGGCAATTCTTGTAATGTCCTTAAATCCGCCGGCGGCGATGGTCTTCATCGTTTCGTTTTCATCGTCGATCTCTTTTACCAGATTGACAAGGGAAAATGCGATCATATGCGGCAGATGGCTGATGGAAGCGGTCGCATAGTCGTGCTCCTCGTAATTTAAGATCAGCGGTATCGAGCCGAGAGAGCGTACAAAATCCCGAAACTGGTACAAATCCTCTTGTTTGGTCAATGAGGAGGGCGTAATGATATAGTACGCGTTTTCTAAAAGATATTCGTCGGCGTTTTGGATTCCGGTCTTTTCCGAACCGGTCATAGGATGGCCGCCGATAAAGTTTTTTTCCAGTCCCAGCGCCGCCGCTTCTTTGTGGATCTCCGTTTTGGTGCTTCCGACATCCGTAAGAATGCAGTCTTCTTTAATGATCCCTTTTAATTTTTTCAGATATTCGATATTCTGCCGGACAGGCGCGCACAAGAAAATGCAGTCGCAGTCCGAAAACGCCTCCAGCGCAAGCGGCGTGCGGTTTTCGGTCAGTCCCATCCGGTACGCTTCCGCTATGGTTTCTTCATGACGCGCCGCGGCGTATATTTCAATGTCCGGACGTTCTTTTTTTAATTTCTTGGCAATGGAGCCTCCGATCAGTCCGAAGCCGATAAATCCGATTTTTTGAAAATGCATAAGAATTCCTCCTGAAATGGTTCTTTTTTTATTTTACTCGATTTTCTCCTGACGTCAAATGCTTCATAAAACTATTGTAAAACCTTTCAAAGATTAGTACAATATAAATATACAGTCGTCAGGCACGCTGGGGTACGGTTATGCCTGCAAATATAGCAAATGGGAGGGTTACATATGAATGTATTCACAACGGACAAGATCCGAAACGTAGTGCTTCTGGGACATGGGGGCTGCGGCAAGACGTCTCTTGCGGAGGCGATGGCTTATCTTGCCGGTCTTACCACAAGAATGGGAAATGTTTCAGACGGCAATACGATCAGCGATTATGACAAGGAGGAGGCAAAACGGCTGTTTTCCATCCATACGTCGCTGATTCCGATTCCCTGGCAGGATGTGAAGGTCAATATTTTAGACACTCCGGGATATTTTGATTTTGTCGGAGAAGCAGAGGAAGCCGTATCGGTTGCGGATGCCGCGATCATTGTCGTATCCGGCAAGTCGGGCATTGAGACCGGAACCAAACGCGCATGGGAGATCTGTGAAAAATACAAGCTTCCGCGCATGATCTTTGTGACGGATATGGATATTGACAATGCCAGCTATCGTCAGGTCGTAGAGGATCTTCAGGCGTTATACGGCAAAAAGATCGCTCCGTTCCATCTTCCGATTCGGGAGAACGGACAGTTTGTCGGATATGTCAATGTGGTACAGCAGAAGGCAAAACGGTGGAACGAAAAAGGAACGGTTGACAAATTCGACGTTCCGGAATATTCGATGGATAATTTAAGCATCTGCAGGGAAGCGCTGATGGAAGCGGTTGCGGAAACCAGCGAGGAATTCATGGAGCGTTATTTTAACGGCGACGAGTTTTCGGAGGATGAAATTCGTCAGGCGCTTCGGGTAAACGTCATTGACGGCTCGATCGTACCGGTCATGATGGGTTCGAATGTAATGGCAAGAGGCATGTACACGCTGCTGACCGACATCGTAAAATATTTTCCGAGTCCGGAGAAGCGTTCCTGCGCGGGCATCAACACCAAGACCAACGAGGTGTATCAGGCGGACTACGATTTTGCCAAACCGAAGTCGGCATATGTGTTCAAAACCATTGTCGATCCTTATATCGGGAAATATTCCCTGATCAAGGTCAATTCCGGCGTATTAAAGACGGACGATATTTTGTACAACTATCATCGGGACGCCGATGAAAAAATCGGCAGGCTCTACGTTCTGCGCGGCAATAAGGCGGAAGAGGTTCCGGAGCTTCACGCGGGGGACATCGGCGCTTTGGCGAAGCTGCAGAAGACGCTGACTACGGATTCCCTTTCGACCAGAAACAATCCGGTGGCGTACATCCGCGCCAATATTTCCAAACCGTATGTTTCGATGCGTTATAAGGCTAAGAACAAAGGGGACGAAGACAAAATTTCCCAGTCCGTCCAGAAATTGTTAATGGAAGATCTGACCTTAAATCACGTAAATGACAGTGAAAACGGACAGACTTTATTATACGGAATGGGCGATCAGCATCTGGAAGTCGTTGCCAGCATCCTGCTGGACAAATACAAAGTAGAGATCGAACTGATGCGCCCGAAGGTTGCGTTCCGCGAAACCTTAAAAAAGAAGTCCGACGTAGAATACAAATATAAAAAACAGTCCGGCGGTCATGGACAATACGGTCACGTTAAGATGACCTTTGAGCCGTCGGGCGATCTGGACACGCCGTATACCTTTGAGCAGTGCGTAGTCGGAGGAGCCGTTCCGAAGAACTTCTTTCCGGCAGTGGAAAAGGGCATTGCAGAGGGCGTAAAACGGGGACCGCTTGCGGCATATCCGGTCATCGGCGTAAAAGCGGTGCTTTACGACGGCTCCTATCATCCGGTGGATTCCTCGGAGATGGCGTTTAAGCTGGCGGCGAAGCAGGCGTTTAAGAAAGGCTTCATGGAGGCCTCTCCGGTATTGCTGGAGCCGATCGCGTCGCTGAAAGTCGTCGTTCCGGATGAATATACCGGAGATATCATGGGAGACCTGAATAAGCGCAGAGGGCGCGTGATGGGCATGAATCCGGTAGAAAACGGTTATCAGGAGATTGCGGCGGATATTCCGTATCTGGAATTATACGGCTACAATACGCAGCTTCGTTCTATGACGAGCGGAAGCGGAACCTTCTCTTATGAATTTGCAAGATATGAACAGGCTCCGGAGGATGTAGCGAAACGTGAGATCGAAGCGAGGGCAGGCAAGCTTGAAGAAAATGATCTGGAATAAAAGAGAAAATGAAGTACCGAAATAGAATTCTTTCTGCATGTTTTGTCACATTGTTTCTTTTCGGACTGTACCGGCTGGCGCTGCAGCCGTCTGCCGGAGAAAACGATTCTCCGGCGGCGGTTCCGCCGATTTTGCAGTATTACGATTCCCTGCCGGGAAACGGCTGGCGCATTGTGTACAATGTAAACGGCGGCAGGAATCATCCGCAGAATCCGGTCTGTTTTTCGGGAAAAGAATTTCCGGCTGTTTTGCGGAGACCTTACCGGAGCGGGTATTATTTTTCCGGCTGGTATCTGGACAGCCGGTTTCGTATGCGCGTGGAAACCCTGCGCGATCTGCCGGAGCGAAACGTCATGCTGTATGCGAAATGGACGCCGCGGATTGACAATGAATACAATGTGCAGAATTATCCGTACCGTTCCGCCGGTCTGACGGAGCGCGATGTCGTTTATTTAAAAGACTGCACGTATCGTTTCTGGGAGGAATTGGAAATCCCCGGAATGCCGAGGACGCGGGACAACGATCTGTTGAACAACTATATTTTCAGCTTGTCCCAATGTCCGCAGGGGTTGTGTCTGACGGACGAATTTGTGCTGTTGACCTCATATTCGGAAGAAGATGACTGTCTGGGAGAACTGATGGTGTTCGATCGGGAAAGCGGCAGGTATCTGGTCACGCTGGGGATGGATTCCCGAAGCCATTTGGGCGGGATCGCATACGATGGGGAAAATGTCTGGGTATGCAATTCCGAAAAAAATACCATTGAGCGGATTTCCTATGATTTTATTCAGCTAATGGCAAAAGAAAACGCCAATGAGGTTGTGGATGCCACCGAGCTGGTCGATACGTATCCGGTGCAGAATAAACCCTCCTGCATCGCATGGTACGGCGGAAGGCTTTGGATTGCGACGCATACCTTATATATCAATTCCCGAATGACCGCTTATTATTTTGACCGCCAAAAAGACGAGCTGCAGGCGCTCAGCCGCTACAAAATCCCGAGCAAGGTTCAGGGCATTGCGTTTGACGAAGAGGGGTTCGTATATCTGAGTACCTCCTACGGACGGAATATGTCTTCTTATATCAAAATCTATTCCTCCATCATCGATCTGGCTTCTCATCCGAACAGCTCGGCGTATACCATAGAACTGCCGCCGGGTTCGGAGGAAATTGATATCAGCGAAGGAATTTTATATGTGATCTTTGAATCGGCGGGAGAAAAATATCTGGAGGGAACGGACGGAAAAGGGCAGAGCCATTATCCGCTCGACCGGATCCTCATGGTTACGACCGCTTCGCTTCAGCAGTAGAGAGACAAACGCCTGCGTTCTGCGGTGCGCGATGTCTCTCTTTTGATATTATATGTTCTGGATCATCGAGAGTATTTTTTTGACGCGTTCCTGCTCCTCTAAAGGAAGATCACGAGACAAAATTTCTCCGATCAGCTGTACCTCCGGTTTGCTGAAATGGATATTCTGTTTTTTGGCGAGATTCATGTTTGCGAGCAGAAACGGCATTGCGTCCTTCATGCTGGTCGGTTTTTCTTTTTGCGTAAAGGCAAGAATAAACTGCAGCTTCTGCGGATCCATTCCCCGCAGGGCAGGATTGTTTAAGATCATATCGTCAAGCATATTGCCTCCTGTCAATTGAAAAATAATTCGTAGTTTTCCATTACGCTGAACAGATTTAAGATCGTATCGATCATTTCTTTTTCCTTTGGGTTACAGTAATCTTTTAAGGCAATCAGCATTGCGCTGCGCCGATCGGTTCCTTCCGGAATCTCACAGGCGGATAGTGCGCCCGAGCCGCTTGAAAAAAGACTGCTGGTATGCCGCAGCTCCAAATATTGGATCAGCATGGCAATCTGGCGTTTCCGCCGTCCCTCCAAGTAGGGGACAAGCGTCTTTAGCATCTGAAGCTCCCGCGTCTGTACCATTTCGTCGTATGGAGTAAATAAATTCTGTTCTTCCACTTTTTGCCTTTTTTATAAATATTATGAAGCCTCCGGTAGAATATGACGGAATTTTTCATATAATGAAACGAATCGGATGGGAGGTTTTTTAATGGGAAGGCTGGTAATCGACAAAAACAGCGTTTATGAGATCGACGAG
>CANQCX010000144.1 GCA_947591115.1 uncultured Lachnospiraceae bacterium
CAGCGGTTTTCCTCCACGCTGTACACTTCGTCATAAAATTTGGTGGTAATCGGCTTCTGCTGGGAAAACAGCAGTTGGTTTACCGTTCCCCTCTCGATATTTTTGGAAAGCAGATTTTTAAATTTCTGATTGGAATAGAGGATTTTTTCCTGCTCGGCGTCCAAAACATAGATTCCGCAGCCGACATTCTCAAGGATTTCCTCCAGAGAGGCATACGAACTTGCCAGCGAATTTTTCGCCAGACGCTTGGTTAAAATGCTCTGGATGACTCTTTTGACGTCGTTCAAAAACTCGATGTCCGTAAGCTCCCAATTGCGCTGCTTCCCGCATATCCCGAAACAAAGATACATCAGCGCCGCGCCGTTGAGCTCCAGCGGCTGGAAGATTCCCGCCGTCAGCTCATAATTTTGGAAAAACCGCTCAAACTGCGGAAGCCGCGCGGTGTCGGAAGAAATGATGTACTGCCTTCCGGTAAAAAACGGCGCTTCCTCCGCAGAAACTCCCTGAAACTCCGCCATCCGGCTCTGCGCGTTTTCTCCCGCATATTCGCAGATCATGTCCAGACTGCCGTTCTCCGTATTTTTCCGGATCAAAGCGGCGCAAGAAACCGAAAGCGCCTTGCACGCCAGCTCTAAAATTTCGTTTACAATACTGCCGAACGCCTTTTCCGATTCCAGAAGCATCAAGATCCGCGTCATGGTTTCCGAGCGGTAAAGCTGCTTTTCCATGCGTTCTTCGGAAGCCGCGCTTTTCTGCATTGCCTCCTGCGCGATCAGCTCGTCTAATTTAAAGGCGAACATCAATTTTGACAGCGATTCGAGAAACTCCACCGAACGCAGAAAGCGAAGCTCCGTCGTCGTCATCATGTATTCCGGCGGCCGGTTCCCTTCGTGCAATTCTTCTTCAATGATCGCCGCAATGACCCATATGATCTGCGTTTTCCCTTCGATACGGGTCGATACGGCGCACAGCTTCAGTTCTTTTTGCGGCAATTCCGCTTCTACGACTTCTTCAATGGTGCTGTCCTTCGTCCGCTCGATCAGGGAACGATACGCCTCCTGAGGAATTCTCCCGCGGAAATAGTCCTGTTCCTCTTTCGTGCCGTAGCTTTTGGTAATCAGGCCTTCTTCCGTTCCCAGACAAAATGCATACATTCCGTTGGCAGCGCAGAAATTATCCTGAAGCATCTGCATCATTTTTTCATCGATCAACTCCGAGTTCCGGCGATCTTCCACCTTCTTATAGGCTGTCATCTTTTTACCTCTTTATCTTTTTACTCCAATAATCAATAAATAAAAACCGCTTTTTTTCTGCATACAGGTTTCTTGGATCAGGGTAAGCTCCTTATGAAGACGGAGCTGCTTTTTTACAAACCCCATTTCATTGGTATATAAGATCATAACGGCTTCCCGTTTCAAATGCTGCGGCGCCTTTTGGAAGAAAGCCTCATAAAACCGATCCTGCTCTTCCTTGCTCCGCTTTCCGCGAACCGGCATATTGGTAATCAGCTCGTCAAACAGATAGTCATGGGAAAAATCCATAAAATCCCGATGAATGAAATGAATGCGGATTCCGGCAAGCTGCGCATTCTCTCTCCCCATCCGAATGGCGTCGCCAAAGATATCCGTTGCATAAATCTCTCCTGCCGGTACGTTTTTATCGCGCTCGATCAGCATCGTCCCTACTCCGCAGAACGGATCCATGATCTGCGCTTTTTCTTTTAAATAAGGTTTTGCCAGCTCCGCGATCAAAGCGGCCTCCGACGGATGGATCGAAGCGGCGATCGCATTTTTCCGATACGAAAACCGCCGGTCTTTCTGCGTACCGCACTTCAGGCATGGGAAGAAACGTCCTTCCTTATCCGCATACAGCCGCACCTCCACTTCATAATCCGAGGTCGAATTGATCAGACTGCCTCCAAACATCCGCTCCAGCTCCGAAGCAAATTTTCTGGTAAACGCGCTTCGCTCCTCCAAAGTCATGGGACTTCTGCACTCCACGCGAAAATAAAAGGCTCCCTCCTCTTTGTGCAGCGTCCGCAGCAGGGAAAGCAGATCGCTGTCCCGCAATTCCTTTGCCGCCGTTTTCGGCTCCGGAGAAAGCAGTCCCCGAGTATGGATCGGATAGAGCATCTCCCGATAAAGACGAAAGCCGTATAATTTCTCCGGCTGATCGGTTTTTACCAGTACCCCAAGCGGATGCAGGCTTGTCTGCCCGACCGGTATTTTTTTCCGGATAAACTCTCGGTGAACATGGTTCATTATCAGAAGAAGCTCCAATTCTTTCCCTGACGCATCAAACGTATGGCGCTGGATTCCTTCATAGCGGATCCGAATCTTCCGCAGGCTCCGCAGCTCTTCGGCGACGTGCTTCTGCTCGTCCTCCCGAACCTCCTGCTGCGCCAGCTCCTCTTCCCGCTTCCGAAAGAACGGAACCATATGAGGAACCGATAGTTTAGAAAGCGCCTCCAGATATGCGCTCTTGACAAAAAGCGTCTGCTCGGCCTGATAGGCTTCTAACAATGCTTCCGCCGCATGCTCATCCTGAAGGTCTCCCAGAAGAAGCGCAGCGTTTTTTCTCGTCTTGGCATCCTCAGAGTGCAAAAAACGAAGCAGAATGCCATCATTGGTTCCGATGATCTGCTTCAGCTTCTCCTGCTGCCCTTCGGCCTTTATCATTTGCCGCAAATCGCTTAAATTGCTTCGTACATTTTCCTGCCGTACAAGCTCTTGATATATCTTTTCCAAAGAAAAACTCCCATCCGGACATCATTTAAGTATCACTTTGTATTGTAGCGGATTTTCCAGCATTTTACAAGATGAATATGCGCTTTTTCACGCTTGTTTTCCATCATTTGATACGACTCTCCAAATCCTTTCGGAACGCTTTCCATGCGGCTTCATTTTCCACAAAATACTTCGGGCAGTTTTTCCCCGTTACGTCATAGTGCCGGATGACATCCTCCGCTTGCAGAGAATAGCGTCCCATCAGCCATGTCGTCAGCTCGACAAGCGACTGGTACGTTGCGTCGCTGAACTTTCCGGTTTCATCCGCAATGCAGCATTCGATGGCTATGGTATCCTTATTCCGGTCGTTTGAGGCATAGGAAATCTCGCTGCATGGAACGCACTGGATGATCTCTCCGGAAATTCCAATGATAAAATGGCTGCTTGCGGAAGTTTCCCCCGTATTGGCAAGTCCGGCGAAATAATCGCGGTTCTGCTGCGCGGTCGTTCCCGGATTCGCGGTATAGTGGATGACGATCCCGTTGACCTCCTCTAACGCGTAACCCGGGCGGGAATACGGATTGATCGGCAAAAGCTGGACGTCCATTTCCGGCTTCTCCCCGACATAGTTTTCCTCGCCGGAATGCTGCTCAGCTTTTGCATCCGCCAAGACGGTCTTTTTGATCGTCCGGACAACCGCCGTCAAGCATGTAAGCAGCAGCGCGGCCGCAAGGACCAAGAATCCGATATGAAGGAGGATCTCCCTCTGCCTTTTCTTCTTTCTTCTATAATACCGTTCCCTTGCCTGTCTTTTGTAATCCTTCATACCCGCTCATCCTTCTTGGTGTTCTATCGAACAAAACAATCATTTTCGCACAAAAACCGAAAAGCCCCTGCATAGGCAAAGGCTTTCCGCTGATTTTCCTGAATTAAAGAATGGTTTTGATCCAACCCTCCGGAGCTTCGATTTTTCCCATCTGGATTCCGGTCAGGGTATCGTAGAGTTTTTTAATATTCGGACCCATTTCCTCCATGCCGCTTGGGAAGCAGATCTCTTTTCCATGGTCGTTGATTTTTCCGACCGGAGAAATTACGGCAGCCGTACCGCAAAGACCGCACTCCGCAAAATCTTTTACCTCGTCAAAATACACTTCTCGATGCTCTACCGTCATTCCCAGATATTTTTCCGCTACGACCATCAGAGAACGGCGGGTAATCGAAGGAAGGATGCTCTCCGATTTCGGAGTGACAAATTTGCCGTCTTTGGTAATGAACACAAAGTTTGCTCCTCCGGTTTCCTCTACCTTCGTCCTGGTTGACGGATCCAGATACATATTCTCGTCAAATCCCTTTTCATGCGCATCTACGATCGCATGAAGGCTCATCGCATAGTTCAGGCCCGCTTTGATGTGTCCCGTTCCATGAGGCGCCGCGCGATCGAAATCCGATACGCGAATCGTCAGCGGCTTTGCACCGCCTTTGAAATACGGACCTACCGGAGTGACAAAAATACGGAACTGATACTCATCCGCCGGTTTTACGCCGATAACGGAATTCGAACCGATCATAAACGGACGGATATAAAGCGTCGCGCCGGAGCCGTATGGCGGCACCCATGCTTCATTCGCTTTTACCACCTGTTCTACCGCCTCTACAAAACGCTCCTCCGGAAACGGCGGCATTTCCAGACGTTCACAGGTTTCTTTCATACGCTGCGCATTCAGATCCGGACGGAAGCATACGATATGTCCGTCCTCCGTCGTATACGCTTTCAATCCCTCAAAGCAAGACTGGGAATACTGGAAAACGCATGCACATTCATTCAGCGTCACATTGGAATCGGTAGTGATTTCGCCGTCATCCCATTTGCCGTCCTTGTAATTGGAAACATAGCGGTAATCCGCTGCCATATAGCCAAATCCCAAGTTCGCCCAATCCAGATTTTTCTTTTCCATAAACAAATCCTCCGTTCCTATAACCAGATGTTATAAATCACTGTGTTTATTATTTGAAATAATTCTAGTACAAAGAACTTCATTTGTCCAGTTGAAAAAATTCATACAGGCTATAACCAGATGTTATGCATTTTATTGGGGATAATACCGCATCACTTCTCCCACGAAATATAAAGAACCGAGCGCAATGTTTTTTGCGTCCGCCGGAAGCTGCCGGAGACATTCCTCCACACTGTCAAACGCGCGCGCCGAAAGTCCTTTTGCCCGAATGCATTCCGCCAGCCGCTCCCCGTAAAGCGCGCGGCTGCTTTTCGGGGTAACCGTTCGAAAATCCAATGCCAGCGGAAGCAGCGTCTCTATCATCGCTCCGTAATCCTTTTCTTCCATAACGCC
>CANQCX010000145.1 GCA_947591115.1 uncultured Lachnospiraceae bacterium
GGAACGGTTTCCGATACGTCGGGGATCAGATTAAAATGATAATAAGCGTCTCCATTTTCGATGTAAACAGCCGGATCCTCAATGACCGAACCCTCTACCATTTTCTCCGAAAAGCTAAGCGTAAGATCCGGTCCGATCGAGATCATCGTCTGCGTTTTTGACAGTTGGCTGTCTACGGTTTGCTCCGGATAGATCTGGTGCCATGTTTTGTTGAGCCATACGCTTTTCCACTCCTTGTAGCCGTAAGGATCAAAAACACTGGCGCCGCCCTTTGCGGTATAGCGGTTCGTTTTCAGATCCAGATAATAATACTCCTCCTCTCCTTCGTTATTCTGCACATAGACCTCGGTTGCCGGTATGTAACCCTCCGGTACCTGATAATAAAACAATCCGGTGCTTGGGCAGAATAAATAGCGTACGATCGTGGAGGAGGTCATTTCCTCATAGTCCATATCGTTTACTATATATACGGATAATGCGTTCCAGCAGGAATCAATATTGTATGTATAGTCCATCCCGTTATATCCGAAAAAGACATATTCGTAGTCCGAAGCCAGATCCTCATTTCCGGCAACATAGTACTGATCAAGATTATCCATATCCAGCTTATCAAAGCTGCCGGTGGTAAAACTCCTTAAGATCAGATAATCCAGATTGCTTTCCTGCACGACATCCGCCGCCAAATCCGCTCTGTCATAGCCGGTGTTGAGATGATCCAGCAGATATGCCGAATAATTATAGGCGATCTGTTTATATCCGTTTTCCAATACGATTTTATGCTCCGAATGTCCGCCAAACAACTGGATTACCATGATACAGGCAGCGCTGCCCAGCAGGCTGAAAACGCACAATACCATCGCAATTCCTTTTGCCGCTATTCCGTATCTGAATTTTTTCATATCAATCTCCTTCCATTTTATAACCGCGTCCCCATACGACTTTCAGATAACGCGGATCCGCAGGGTTTACTTCGATTTTTTCACGCAGGTGGCGAATATGCACCGCTACGGTATTTTCACTGCCGTAGGGACAATTCTTCCAGACATTTTCATAGATCTGATTGGGCGAAAATACTTCCCCTTGATGCTGCATCAACAGTTTTAAAATATCATATTCCGTACGTGTCAGGTTGACGGGATCCCCGTCCAGCGTGACCATTTTGGATTTATCGTCCAGTTCGATCCCTCCTATTTTGATGACGCTGGCATCTTTTACCCCGCTTCCCAGCTGCATATAGCGGCGTATCTGGGATCGGACTCTGGCCTGAAGCTCGACCGGATTAAACGGCTTGGTAACGTAATCGTCCGCGCCTACGGTTAATCCCAGCACCTTGTCCGTATCTTCTCCCTTTGCCGTCAGAAGAATGATCGGTACATTGCTGAATTCCCGTATTTTTGTCATTGTCTGTATTCCGTCCATCTGCGGCATCATAATGTCCAGCAGTACCAGATGAATCTCGCTGCTGCCGATGATCTGAAGCGCTTCTTTTCCGTTGTAAGCCTCAAACACCTGATATCCGTCGCTCATCAAATAAATCTTGAGCGCGGACACAATATCCTTTTCGTCGTCGCAAACCAATATGTTGTACATATTTTCCTCCAGAAAATTTATTGTAAAATAAAAAACCGTTACTCTTTGATATTGTAACGGTTTTCTTATTAAAATCCAACGTGGTAATCTATTAAGATTTCATTAATATCTTAACGATACCTGCTCCGCCAGTTTTTGTTTTTCTTGATGACTTAGTTTTTTCAGGGAAGCTTCGCGGCTCATTGCTTCTTGTTTGGTTGCAAATTCCTCATAATAGACCAATTCCACCGGAGTACGGCTTCTTGTATATTTTGCGCCTTTTCCGGTATTATGTGCTTTTATCCGTTCTTTTAGATGATTGGTCCAGCCGATGTAATAACTTCCGTCCCTGCATCGGACCATATAGGTAAAATTCGCGCCTTTGTCCGCCATTTTTGTTCCTTCCCGAATTGTTTTTACTGGAAATAATCCAGCGGGTTGACCGGCTTTCCGTCCTTGAGCAGCTCAAAATACAAATTGCTTCCCTCTACCGAGAAATACTTGGTCGGTTCGCTTACATATCCGATTACCTGACCGGCTTCTACCATGTCGCCCACTTCAAAATTTACTTCTTTTAACTGGCCGTAAACAGCGGAATAGCCATCGCCCAAATCCTCCGTTACCGTACAGCCGGTAACCTCATTGGTAGAGATATCGGTAATTTTTCCCTTCGCTGCCAGATAAACTTTGCTGTTGACGTCGCCGCCAATTACAATTGCCGGGTTATACTGATACTGATCCAGCGTCGGAAAATAAATGGACGAATCCATACTGTAATTTAAAATAACATTGCCCTCCAGCGGCCAGACTAATTCCTGTCCTTCTTCAAAATGCAGACTTTCCTCCGCGATCGTCTGCTGCACCGGCTCCTCCGGCTCTTTTGGGGTTTCCTGTTCTACGCTTGGCTGGGTTTCTTGTTCGGTCTTCGTATCTTCGACCGTCTTTTTCGTTTCCTTTGGCGGCACTACACTGGAAACCTTTTCTGCGGTTTCTTCCTCTTTTTCCGTAGAAATCTGGATTTCCTGCTTCGCCAGCCGCTTTTCGTCCTCTCTTCTTTCCTGCGCTTTTTCCGTTGCATATACGCTTGCAAAGCCGATCACGCCTGCCGCCAGACATGCAACCGTTGCAATATATTGATTCTTCTTCATAGGGCATTTCCTCCATTGTCAAAATTTATCTTTGACAACAGTATTGCCGCCCCGAAATTATTTTATGCAGATTTTATTCTGGATTCTATTGCTTAATTCGGCAAATTGTTCTAATGTGAGCGTCTCGCCCCTGACATTGACAGGCAGTCCGAGCGACTGAATACAGGACTCGATCTCCTCTTTTTCCAAAGAAAACTGCGAAAAATTATGCAGTCCGTTTGCCAGCGTTTTCCTCCGCTGATTAAAAGACGCGCGGATCACGCGAAACATCAACGCTTCATCGTTTACCTGAACCGGCGGTTTTTCATGGCGCGTCAGCCGGACAACCGTACTTCCCACCTTCGGCTGCGGCATAAAACAGCTTGGCGGAACCTGCACGATGATTTCCGGACGGCTGTAATACTGCACCGCCAGCGACAGGGCGCCGTAATCCTTTGTTCCCGGGCCGACGACCATACGGTCGGCAACTTCTTTTTGTACCATAACCGTAATGTTTGCAAACGGGAGCCGGCTTTCCAAAATCCGCATCAAAATCGGCGTCGTGATATAATACGGAAGATTTGCCACGACTTTTATCGGCCGTCCGGAATTTTTTTCTTCTGCCAGCCGGCTGATATCCGTTTTTAAGATATCTTCGTTCCGTATTTCCACGTTGTCATATTCCTGAAGCGTTTCCTGAAGGATCGGAATCAGGTTTGCATCGATTTCCACTGCTGCCACTTCTTTCGCCGCTTCGCACAAATACTGCGTCATCGTACCGATCCCCGGTCCGATCTCCAATACAAAATCGTCCTTCGTAATCTGCGCTGCGTCAACGATCCTCTCCAGAATTCGGGTGTCGATCAAAAAATTCTGTCCGTATTTCTTTTGAAACTGAAAATGATATTTTTGCAGTACCTCAATCGTTTTCTTTGGATTTCCAAGCGCCGCCATGCGTTCCTCCTAGTTTCTTTTGGCAAATCGGTCGTCAAACAGCCGCAGCAAAAATTCCCGATAAAGTCTCTGATATTCTTCATGGAACGCGTCCGCCACATGAACGTCCTTCCCCGCAAGCTGCGCCTCCTCATACAATGCAAACGCCGTTTCATATAACTGCGGGTTCTTTTCGTAAAACGCCTCGGTTAAGGTGTCCTGAAACGTAAATTCCGCTGTCTGCGACAGGTTTTCCATAAAATCCTCCCGCGAGAGCTTCCCGTTTTCCTCATAATCCGACAGAAAAATCCGATTTTCAACCGAGGCTGCAAACGCTTCATATTCCGCTTTTACATCCTCATAGGTAAGCGGAATGTAATTTTCCTGCCAATATCGGTCAAATGTTTCTTTATTCGGAAATCTTTCAAAAATTTCTTCCATGATGCGTATCCTGCCTTTCCTTATCCCCCGAAAACTGTTATAATAAATATTATTTTTAAAGGAGGTTAGTTATCTATGAATTATTCAATTGAAGGAGAACCGTTACCGGTCGTTATCTGCAATGTGGAAAACGGCGAAACCATGATTACCGAGAAGGGCGCCATGTCATGGATGTCTCCGAATATGAAGATGGAAACCACGTCCAATGGCGGCATCGGAAAAATGATCGGCCGCGCTTTTTCCGGAGAAAGCATGTTTGTCAACCGCTATACCGCAGTGGGCGGAAACGGCACGATCGCATTTGCCTCCAGCTTTCCGGGTTCCATCCGCGCGTTTGAAATCGCTCCGGGACAGGAAATTGTTGCGCAAAAATCCGCGTTTCTGGCTTCCGCCGACACTGTAGAGCTTTCCGTTTTCTTCCAGAAGAAAGCCGGAGCTGGCTTCTTCGGCGGCGAAGGTTTCATCATGCAGAAGCTTTCCGGAACCGGTACCGCTTTTCTGGAATTTGACGGCTACATCAAAGAATACGAACTTACCGCCGGACAGCAGATCATCGTTGACACCGGTTATTTGGCCGCTATGACGCCGACCTGCTCGATTTCCATCCAGTCCGTTCCGGGACTGAAAAACATGTTCTTCGGAGGCGAAGGACTGTTCAATACCGTTATTTCCGGTCCGGGAAAAGTCTGGCTGCAGACCATGCCGATCTCGCAGATGGCGGGAGCGCTGGTTCCGTTCCTTCCGGCAGGAAAATAAAACGCCGTTCCGGAATAAAAAATCCGGCAGACCGGATTCTTCGCGCGCTCGCGGAATTGCAAAGCAATCACTTTCTTCTCCGCGAGGCGCGCATCCGTCGGCGCATAAAGCGGTTACTCTTCTTTTTACAAACGCTTTACTTTGGTAAACAGCCGGTAAGCGTTTTCTTCTGTGATCTTTTCGATCTCTTCCGTCGAAATGCCGCGG
>CANQCX010000146.1 GCA_947591115.1 uncultured Lachnospiraceae bacterium
CCTCCGCCTCACTGTAGCCGTATCCGTATGATAAAACCGACCATTCGATCGTAAAATTCTCATATACTAAAGAATCAAAGTCTGCCTCCCGATTGTTGACGTAAATGGCGCGGTCGGGATCGATTTCAAGATCCATAAACTCCGCAACCTGTCCAACCGTATAAAAGCTGCGCGTTTCGATCACATCGTTTTCTTTGATCTCATACGTGCCCGGCTCCAGACTTCCGTTGACTTCAACAAACTTCGGACAGGTAACCAGCCTTCCGTTTACGATAAAAGAAATGGTTGCGCTGGTGTATTCCTCCAACTGAGCAATCGTATAAACCGCCGCATCCCCAGCCGTAGAAGGCTCGATCGTAATCTCACTGTTCGGCTCCAGCGGCGTATTGATATTGACCTGCTTTCCATTCATCGTAACAATTGCCGGCTCGCCCGCCTCTCCCCGAACGATCCGCGCGGAACCGTTGACCGTAAAATTAATCGGCATACCGCGTTTCGGGAAAAGCTGCTCCTTCGGAAATCCCGCCTGAAGCGCCGCATCCACGATCGTAAGCCGGTTGTTGTCATATAATTTCAGACGCTCGCCGTTAAAACGCACCATGATAAAGTTGTTCTTCTGGTCGTAATAATTCAGGCAGATGCCGATCGGAGTAACCAGAAGCGGATCTTTTTTAATTTCCTTCTGGGTAAACGTAACCTCCTGAAGCACTTCCTCGCCGCGAAGCGCCACGCGCTCCTGAGAAAGATCCAGATGCTCCGCCAAAAGCTCCGTAAAGCCATGAATCTTTCCGCCGCCGCCGACCACAAAACATGCGCTTACCGTATTGTCGCCGTTGAGTTCGCGGATTTTTGCCGCCACCTCGGTCGTAATCTTATCTACCACCGGCTTTACCAGCTCCCACAGCTCCGACGACGGGATCGTATGGGAAATATTCATAATATCCTGATAAACGACTTCTTTTTCCGTAGTAGAAGCCAGCTTCATCGCCTCCGCCGTTTTAAAATCCACCAGATAATGCTGGACAATTACCTCTGTCAGCTCATCTCCCGCATACGGGATCATGCCATAGGCAATAATGCTGCCCTCCCTTGTAATGGAAATATCGGAGGTACCCGCTCCCACGTCTACCAGCGCAATATTTAACATCCGGTAATTTTCCGGAATCGCAATGTTGATCGCCGCAATTGGCTCCAGCGTCATATTGGCAACGGTAAGTCCGGCGAGTCCAACCGCGGAATACAATCCGTCCACAACGTCCTCCGGAAGAAACGTTACAATAATGTCTTCTCCGATCTTCGTCGCTTTGTGCCCTTCCAGACTGATAAAAAGCTCGTCATTCAAAAAGTATTTTACTACCGAATATCCCACGCAATAAAATTTGTAGCGGGTATCATTTTTCTCTTTTAAGATTTCCTGAGCCTTCTCAACGCCCAGCAGATTGAGCGTATGCAGATCCTCTCCGGTTACTACCACCTCTTCCGGAAATTCATACTCAATATGCGTCGTAACCGTCTTTAACACACGTCCTGCGGCTGCGATACAGACTTCGCTCAGCGGCTCGTTGATCTGGTTCTCCAATTCCGCTTTTACTTTTGCAACCGTCCTGCCCACACGCCCGATGTCATGAATCTGTCCGTCCAGCATGGAACGCGTCTCATGCTCTTTGACATACTGGGCGATCACGATAAATTCCTCATCTTCGGTACGGTAACCCACTGTTCCGACTACATTGCGGGTTCCGATATCCAGTCCAAATACGTTATTCATTCGCTGTTCTCCTTAAAGCACTCTCGATTTGCTCATAAGTCTGCTCCAACGCGCCGCTGTTGTCGATAACCGTTTGGCAGACTCTCCGATATACATCTTCCCCCAACTGACTTTCAAAAATCTGACGGATCTTTTCATCGGAATAGCCGCGGGAAGCGGCAAGTCTTCTGCTCCGCTGCTCCTCACTCGCATATATATACCAGAGTTCATCACAAATTGTATCATAATGTTCTTCAATTAACAACGCCGCTTCTAAAAACAAAAAATCCAATTCCTGCTTTTTTTGTTCTATGGCAAGCTGCCGTTTTACATATTCCCGCACTGCCGGATGCACGATCCCGTTTAAAACGGCGCGTTTTTCCCTGTCGGAAAAAATAACCTTTGCCAGCTTTTCCCTGTCAAAGCTTCCGTCGGCGCAAAAAATATCCTCGCCTGCAAACCGTTCCTTCAGCCGCCGGTAACAGCCGCTCCCCGGTTCCATCAGATCATGGGCGATCTCATCCGCAAGCATTACCCGAACCCCCTCTTTTTGGGCGAGATAGGATAATACTGCGGTTTTTCCCGCTCCGACTCCGCCGGTAATCCCTATAAAATACATTCCGCCGTCTCTCCTTTATTTAATGAGCCTCGTACCAGTTACTTCCGCACGCCGTTCCAACCTCCAATTCTACCGAAAGTTCGGCGGCATCCTGCATTTCTTCTTCCAAAAGCCGGATTACCTTCTCTTTTTCCTCCTCCGCCGTTTCGATCAAGAGCTCGTCGTGTACCTGCAGGATCAAGCGCGATCTAAGGTTTTCCCGAAGCAGACGGTCGTGTACGCGGATCATGGCGATCTTAATGATATCCGCCGCCGTTCCCTGAATCGGAGAATTCATCGCCACTCTTTCGCCGAACTGCTTCTGCATAAAATTGCCGGAGGAAAGCTCCGGAATCGGGCGGAGCCTTCCATACATGGTTGTAATGGCTCCCGTTTCCTTTGCCTCCTGCACCGTCCGTTCCAGAAACTCCTTGATTTTCGGATACGTTTCAAAATAACGGTCGATGTACTCCTGCGCCTCTTTTCTGCTGATGTTTAGATCCTGACTTAAACCGAATGCGCTGATCCCGTACACGATGCCAAAGTTGACCGCTTTGGCGTTTCTCCGCTGCAGCGGCGTAACCTCCTCAAACGGAACATGGAACACCTGCGAAGCGGTCGTCCTGTGAATGTCCTGCTTCTGCCGAAACGCTTCGATCAACTGCTCGTCCTGCGCCATATGCGCCAAAATGCGAAGCTCGATCTGCGAATAATCCGAATCCACAAACACACAGCCTTTCATCGGATGAAATACTTTGCGGATCAGCTTCCCAAGCTCAATCCGAATCGGAATATTCTGCAGGTTCGGATCGGTGCTGCTCAACCGCCCCGTCGCCGTAATGGTCTGATGGAACGTGGTATGAATCTTTCCCGTATCGTCAATAAAATTTGCCAATCCGTCCGCATAGGTGGATTTCAGCTTGGTTAATTGGCGGTACTCTAAAATATCGGAAACGATCGGATGATCCGGCGCAAGCTTTTCTAATACTTCTGCGGAGGTTGAATATCCGGTTTTGGTTTTCTTTCCGTTCGGCAGCTTCATCTTTTCAAATAAAACCGCCCCAAGCTGCTTGGGCGAATTGATATTAAATGTTTCGTCCGCTTCTTTATAAATCTTTTCTTCCAGCGCTTCAATCGAAACCGAAAGCTGCCTGCCGTATTCCTTCAGCGCGTCCGCGTCTATGCTGATCCCCTCTTTTTCCATATCGGACAGTACAAAAACCAGCGGCATTTCAATTTCGCGAAACAGCGCTTCCATCTTTTTTTTCCGAAGCGCCTGCTGCAGAACCGGCTGCGCCTTCCACGTCACATAAGCCTCATAGCATGACCATGTAACCGCTTTTTGGACGTCCTCTTTCATGATTTCATCCAATGCTTTTTTCCCGAACAGATCCGCCTTTGACGGAACCATAAGTCCCAGATAATCCTTTGCAATATCTTCATAAGGATAGCTGCCCTTCAGCGGATTTAGAAGATACGCCGCAATCGCCGTATCAAAAAAGCAGCTTCTCATTTTCTGATAGGTTTCCCATCCGGTTTCGCCCTCTGCCTCCCAGAGGTCTAAAGCGCGAAGCTGCGCCTTTAAATCGCATGCCGACAGACAGGAAAGCGGCTCGCCGTCCTCCCCCGCGGCTTCTGTCTGGGAAAGCTTCCGAAGCAGGCTCATCATCTGCGTCTGCAGATAGGCGGCGTCCAGCTCATCTCCCGTCTGAAACATGTAAAGCTCCGTCTCTCCAAACGCCAGCGCCATTCCTAAAAGCTCCCTCTTACCAAAAAGGAACCGAAAAGCCGCCGGTTTTCCCATCGCTTTTGCAAAAACAGTCTGCGCCTTTTCTTGGGAGGTAATTCTTTGAAAATGATCCTGCACATCGTTTTTCGGTGCATCTACCGAAAAACGCGCCAACAGGTTTTTAAATTCCAGACGTTTGCAGAGCAGATACGCTTCTTCGGTATAAAGCGCCTCGATCCGCTCCAGCCTTGCGGCGGAAAAATCATTCTCTATCGGCACATCCGTAACGATCGTGGCAAGCTCCTTGCTCATAACCGCCTGTTCCCAGTATTCGACAATGTTTTTTCCGGCTCTCGGAGGTTTTACAAAATCCGCGTGTGCATGTACGGCTTCGATGCTTTTGTATTCTGCGATCAGCGCCGTCGCCGTTTTTTCCCCGATGCCCGGAACCCCCGGAATGTTGTCCGACGTATCTCCCATCAGCGCTTTTACGTCGATAAACTCCTTCGGCGTAACCAGATAGCGCTCTTTTACGTCTGCGGCATAATAATTTTCGATTTCCGTTCCGGTCTTTTTGGTCTTCGGAATCCGGATCCGGATATGGTCGGTTGCAAGCTGCAGCAGATCGCGGTCTCCGGAAACCACAGACACCTCCATGCCTGCCCGTTCCGCGCGAAAAGCGAGCGTTCCCAAAAGATCGTCCGCCTCGTAACCCTCTTTTTCCACGATCGCAACGCCCATTGCCGTCAGCATTTCCTTCATCAGCGGAACCTGCTGCCGGAATTCCTCCGTAACCGGTTTTCTCGTCCCTTTATACGCCTCAAACATCCGATGTCGAAACGTCGGCGCATGAACATCAAACGCCACCGTCAGATAATCCGGTTTTTCTTCTTCCAGTATCTTAAATAAAATATT
>CANQCX010000147.1 GCA_947591115.1 uncultured Lachnospiraceae bacterium
TATATCATCTTGCAGACAGTTACGACGATGTGTATGTGGCAGTTCGGGACAGGGAATATGCGGTAGAGGAGAGTTCTTCTACAGGTATGATGTTTCTTCCGGATAAGCTGGAAACTGCGGAAGATGCCGGACAATCGGCAGTTAATCAATTGGCGGAGGATGATTTTTCCGTTACGAATCTTCAGGTGGACGGAATAGAAGAAAGCGATTGGATAAAAACCGACGGGAATTATCTGTATACCGCATCCGAAAGCGCGGTTCATATTGTAGATCTGTCCGGAGAAAAAATGAGTCAGGCAGGGGAAATCCGTCCGGCTTTGGGCGCTTCCGATCAGATCATGGAAATGTATCTTGAGAAAGACCGGCTTTATCTGATCGTAAACAGGTTTGATTCTTCTTTGGAAAATGGAGGGGAGGACGGCGCTGAGCGGATCCAAATCCGTACGGGGGCATCCGTTACGCTTTTAACCTACGATATCAGCGACAGAACCTCGCCGAAAGAAATCGGGAGTGTAACGCAGGATGGAAATTATTATACCTCGCGTATGGCGGGAGGTATCATTTATCTGTTTTCCAATTATTATCCGGATATCCAAAAGGAGAGCGGCAGGGAGAAGGCTATTCCTTATATAAACGGAAATCGGGCGACCGCAGGATGCATTTATATTCCTGACGACGGAGGGGACAGCGAGCTGGTTATTTCCTCCGTCAATGTGGAAAATCCAAAAGAAACGATCGATCAGATGGTAATCCTAAACGCCGGTTCGGAGATTTATATGGGAACAGAGTCCATTTATCTGTATGAAAACTCTTATGAAGAAGATCAGATTTTGACGGTAATCGCAAAATTTTCTTATAAAGACGGCTATATGAATGCAGTTTCGGCGGGTTCGGTCAAAGGAGATGTGGAAGATAAGTTTGCCGTTTCGGAGTCAAACGGGATTTTCCGGATATTGACTACGGATTGGAAAAACGGAAGGCAGATCAATCAGCTTTATCTGCTGGATCAAAAACTTCAGGCGATTGGAAAGATCGAAGACATTGCGCCGGGCGAAAGAATTTATGCGGCGCGTTATATCGGAAATATGGCATATTTTATTACCTACCGGAATATGGATCCGCTGTTTGCGGCGGATTTGTCCGATCCGCACGCTCCCGTTCTTTTAGGAAGTCTTGAGATCAGCGGTTTTTCGGAATATCTGCATCCGTACGGCGAAAACCGGCTGCTTGGGATCGGCTATGAGACGGATCCGAAGAGCGGAGAGTGGGAAGGAGTAAAACTGTGTATGTTTGACATTTCCGATCCGGTTCAGCTAAAGACGGCGGGCAGTACGGTAATAAAGGATATGGATTATGTTCCGGCATTGTATCAGTACAAAGGAATTCTGGCGGATTCCGGCAAAAATCTAATCGGATTTATGGCGGAGGATTACGAAGATACGCAAAATGCATATTATAAGGTATTCCGATGGGACGGCAATGCGTTTCAGGAGGTATTGTCGCAGAAAACGTCCTACGAGGATTATGCAGGATATCCGGATATACGGGGCGCATATGCCGGAAAGTATTTTTATGTGATTACCGGAAATGAAATTATTTCTTATAATATGGAAGCGGATTTTGAAGAAGCAGACCGGCTGGAGTTCTAGCCAAAGTTTCAGCCGAAAATTTCTCTTGTTTTTTCACGTAAAATATGTTATAAAAAGACACAAACACTTGTTTGTGTCTTTTTATGATGCTTAAGGAAGAGGGAAGCTGAATGATACAAGTAACGCATATATCAAAAGAATTTGTTTCTCCAAAGAAATATCCCGGCTTAAAAGGGGCGGTCAAAGGTCTTTTTTCCAATGAAAAGGTTCGAAAAACTGCGGTAGACGATATTTCTTTTCATATTTCCGAAGGAGAAATTGTCGGATACATCGGAAGCAACGGAGCCGGAAAGTCCACTACGATCAAGATGATGACCGGAATCCTAACTCCGACCACCGGACAATGTCTGATAAACGGGATTGATCCGAGTAAGAACCGGATGGAAAACGCGCAGAATATCGGCGTTGTATTCGGTCAGCGGACGCAGCTTTGGTGGGATCTGCCGCTTTCCGAGTCCTTTACCATTTTAAAAGAAATTTATAACGTATCGGAGGAGGATTATAAGAGCCGGATGGATTTCTTGAACGAAGTTTTAGATCTTCCGGAATTTTTTGACCGTCCGGTGCGTACGCTTTCGCTTGGTCAGAGGATGAGGGCGGATCTGGGCGCCGCGCTGATTCACAATCCGAAGGTTCTTTATCTGGATGAGCCGACGATCGGACTGGATATTGTCGTTAAGGATAAGATAAGGGATGCCATCCGCCAGATTAACGCGCAGTACCGCACGACCGTTATCCTGACGACGCATGATATCGGGGATATCGAGGAGCTTTGCAGCCGCATCATTATTATTGATGAAGGAAAGAAAATTTATGACGGCGGACTTGAGGAGTTAAAGAATACCTATGGGGCGGTCCGTAAGGTAACAATGGAGGTGCGGAGGATGGAGCGGATTTCCGAAATCGACTGGGAAAACCGGCTCCATGCAAACAGCTCGCTGTTTACCGTCCAAACGGACAGTGAGAAGAACCTGCTGACGGTTTCTTTTGATAAAAACAGGATTCAGGTTTCGGATATTATTTCATCTGTAATGGAAGTAAGCGATGTAAAGGATATACAGATTCAGGAAACGGAGCTTTCCGAAATCGTCAAAGCGATCTACCGTCACAGAATATAGGGGGGATGGGCAATGAAGAAGTTTATACGGACTTATCTTCCTTTCGCTTCCAATGAACTCAAACGGAATATGGCGTACAAGGGCGCGTTTTACCTGTTTACCCTGTGCAGTTTATTTGGCTCGTTTATCCAGTATTATCTATGGATGGCGATTTACGGGAGCGCGCAGGGTGCGAAGCTGGGCAGTCTGACAAGGGAAGAAATGGTCGTTTATGTATTTATGAGTTATGTGACGTCCTCGCTTACGATGATCTCCGTTTCCAGAGAATTGGGGAAGGATGTAGTCAAAGGTTCGGTTGTTATGAATCTGATCAAACCGATCGATTACCGTCTGAGCCTGATCGCAAAAGGTCTGGGCACGATGGTCTACCATTTTATGATGCCGGGCATATTTGTGTGGGCAGGATTGGAATTTTACAAATGGTATGCGCTGGGACTTCCGGTAGTAAATATCGGCAATCTGCTGCTGTATGTCGTCAGCGTGATTTTCAGTTTTTTTATCTATGTGCTGTTTGACTTTTGCTTTGGCATGATCGCTTTTTTTACTACTTATATATTCGGAATGCAGATGGCAAAGGATGCGCTGCTGTCTTTTTTGACCGGACAGCTCATCCCGCTGTCCTTTTTTCCGGAAATCGTAGAGCGGCTGTTTGAGTTTCTGCCGTTTTCTTCCATGGTGTATACGCCGGTTATGATCTATTTGGGAAAATACGGAATCAGTGAGCTTTGGTTCGTGCTGGGGCGGCAGCTTGTCTGGGTTGTGCTGCTGTATCTGCTGGGCAGTCTGCTCTGGAAGCAGGTAACCAGACGAATGATCGTTTTGGGAGGGTAAGCGATGCAGAAATTAAAAAGATATGGAAGGCTTTATCGTGTGCTGGTGTCGCAGTTCTTAAAAACCATCTTACAGTCCAGAGTTGATTTTTTCATCGGATTGCTTGGATTCTTTTTTACCCAGATAATGGGAATTGCGTTTCTTTATCTGGTGTTTGAGCAGATTCCGGATCTTCAGGGCTGGACGCTGGATCAGTTGATCTTTATCTATGGATTTGCACAGATTCCGAGGGGAATCGATCATCTTTTTACGGATAATATCTGGATGGTTTCCTGGTGGATGGTTATCGACGGGGATTTCGACCGTTATATGCTGCGTCCGATGAATGTCTTTTTTCAGGTAATTTGTGAAAAACTGCAGCCGGACGCATTGGGAGAGCTGCTAGTCGGCATGATACTGATCTTTTTGTCAATATCGAAGGGCGTTTTAATCGTAGATGCGGCGCATATTCTTTGTTTTTTTATTTCCGTTTCCGCGGGAGCCGTAATTTACACCTCCATCAAGCTGTTTTTTGCGACGATTGCTTTCTGGGTAAAACAAAGCGGGCCGTTTCTTCAGGTTGCGTATAATCTGGCGGATTTTGCAAAATACCCGACGGAAATTTATTCCAAAGGAGTTCGTTTTCTGATTACATGGGTAATTCCGTTTGCATTTGTGGCATATCTTCCGGCAAGCTATTTTCTAATAGAAAAAAGCGCGCTTGCGACAATCGGGTTGGAATGTCTGATCGCGCTGATCTTCTGGATCGTGGCATATTCTTTTTTCCGCTACGGAATCAGCAGATACGAAAGCGCCGGCAATTAAAATTTTATCATGTTCCCTGCTGCTCAAAACGGCGGCAGGGATTTTTTTTGGCATATGTTCTAAAAAGAGCGGTGCATTTTTGTGAATGTTTTTGACCGAAAATGATTGACTGTGGCGGAATTTTTATCTATACTAGAGAAAAAGATGAACGGTTTTGACTGAAATTAAATGAAAATGAATAAGAGGTAAGATATGCTGGCGGAGGAAAGATTTGCGAAAATTTTGTCCATAATAGAGAACGAGGGAAGCGTAACGGTGCAGCAGTTGATGACGGAATTGGAGGCTTCGGAATCAACGGTCCGACGTGATCTGCATTTACTGGATAAAAAGGGGCAGTTAGTCAAGGTGCATGGAGGTGCGATGGCAAAGCAGCCGGTTTTTCATACGAGAGATGAGAACGTACAGAACAGGAAGCTGCTTCATGCCGAGGAAAAACGAATCATAGCGGAATATGCGGCAGGCCTGATCCAGCCGGAGGATTTTGTGTACATTGACGCGGGTACGACGACGGAGCTGGTCATTGATTTTATCAAAGATACGCAGGCGGTATTTGTAACGAACGCCAT